>JAUYQP010000032.1 GCA_030697205.1 Mycobacteriales bacterium | reverse complement strand
TCGGAGAACTGCCGGGCGCGCAGGGTCTTCACGTCCTTGATGCGCTGGACCGCCTCGCCGCGCATGTCGGCCGAGAAGCTCTGGTCGCGGAAGACGGTCAAGCCCTCCTTCAGGCACAGCTGGAACCAGTCGCGGCAGGTGATGCGGTCGCCAGTCCAGTTGTGGAAGTACTCGTGGGCCACGACGCTTTCGATGCGCTCATAGTCGAGGTCCGTGGCGGTCGCCGGGTCGGCCAGCAGCAGGGAGGAGTTGAAGATGTTCAGCCCCTTGTTCTCCATGGCCCCGAAGTTGAAGTCGCGCACGGCGACGATCATGAACAGGTCCAGGTCGTATTCGCGGCCGAACACCTCCTCGTCCCACTTCATCGAGCGCTTCAGCGCGTCCATGGCGTAGGCGGCCCTGTCGGACATGCCGGGGTCGACATAGATCTTCAGGTCGACGGTGCGGCCGCTCATGGTCACCAGCTTGTCGGCCAGTTCGTCCAACTCGCCGGCCACCAGGGCGAACAGATAGGCGGGCTTGGGGAAGGGGTCGTTCCAGACGGCGTAGTGACGGCCGCCGGGCATGACGCCGGATTCCATCAGGTTGCCGTTGGAGAGCAGGCGGTGGAAAGCCTTGTCGGCCTCGACCCGCACGGTGAAGCGCGACAGTACGTCGGGGCGGTCGGCGAACCAGGTGATCTTGCGGAAGCCCTCGGCCTCGCACTGGGTGCAGAAGCGGCCGCCGGACATGTAGAGCCCGTCGAGGGCCTTGTTGGCCTCCGGGTCGATCTCGACCTCGGTTTCCAGCACGAAGCTGTCGGGGACATTGGGCACGGTCAGGTATTCGGCGTCGATGGTGCGCTCACTCTCGTCCAGCACCTTGCCGTCCACGGCCACCGAGATCGGCTTGAGCCGTTCGCCATTCAGCACCAGGGGCTCGGTATGCTCGCCGTTGCGGGTGATCGACAGGCGCGCCTTCACCCGGGTGGCGTCGGGCGCCAGGTCGAAGACCAACTCGGTCGTGTCGATCCGGAAAGCGGGCGGGCGATAGTCGGTGAGCCGGATGGGCTGGGGAGTCTCTGTGCGCATCCCCAAGGATTTAGGCCATCCCGGTCGCCAGGGCGAGCGCCGCGGCTGCGAAAGTCGCGCCGACCGCCGTGTCCCCTGCGCAACGCACAATAGGCGTCAAACGGTTGTTTGAGTTTTGTCAAAGCTGAGCTTGCGAGATGGCGCGATGTCCCCGCCAGCACGGCGCTCCCTCCGTGCCTTGAGGGGAAAAAGAAGATGAAAGTCACCACCTACGCCCTGGCCCTTGGCGCGGCGCTCGCCCTGGCCGGAACCGCCCAGGCCCAGGACTTCCAGGTCAAGGAAAAGGGTCTCCTGATGCTGAACGTCCGCGCCACGGCGATCTCGCCGACGGCCGACGACGCCATCACCACCGCCGCCGGCGCGCCCACCGGCCTGCACGTCGATGTCAAGGACGACTACAAGCCGTCGCTGGGCCTGTCCTACTTCCTCACCGACCACGTCGCGGTCGAGGTGATCGCCACCACCAGCCAGCACACCATCAAGGCGCAGGGGCCAGGAACCGACGTCACCGTGCACAAGACCTGGGTCCTGCCGCCGGTGGTCTCGCTGCAGTATCATTTCGCACCGACCGCCAAGGTCAGCCCCTATGTGGGCGCCGGCGTGAACTACATGCTGTTCCACAGCGGCAAGGATCAGAACGGCTTCAAGGTGAAGCTGGACGACGGCTTCGGCTACGCCCTGCAGGCCGGCGTCGATGTCGCCGTCAAGGGACCGTGGAGCGCCAACGTCGACGTCAAGAAGGTGTTCTTCGAGACCGACGCCAAGATCAATGGCGGCGCGCTGAAGTCCAAGGTGAAGCTTGACCCCTGGGTGCTCTCGGTGGGCTTCGGCTACAAGTTCTAGCCCGCTACTCGGCGGCGTGGGGAGCCGATTCAGCTATCGGCTCATCCACGCTGGCCGGGACCTCCTTGAGGTACTGGTCGATCTTCATCGCCTGCTCGGCGAGGCGCTGCAACTCGGGGGGCGCGCCAGGAGTCTCCTCGATCACCGCCATCAGGCCCCGGGCGACGAACAGCAGGCGGGTTGACGAGGCGATCAGCCGGGCCTGGAACTCGATCTTGTGAGGATCGCGGTCGTACTCGGCGCCCGGTGTGCGCCAGCCGCCCCAATCATTGGCGTCGGTGACCACCACCGGGTAGCTGCCAGGATAGGGGTGGTGGCGGCAGTTTTCCGGCGTCTGCCACTTGTTGCGGGCGCGCAGCAGCCGCCAGTTGGCGCCGTCCTCGGCCAATGTGTCGTCGGGCTCCTGCTCGGGCTTCAGCTCGTGGGCCTGGAAGTCGCGGCCCAGGCCGACGTCGTAGGTGACCCGCACGGGCTCGTCGAAGCCGCGCGCCCAGACCGGCACCAACTTCTCGATGACCGCCCAGGCGCCAACGCTCTCGACCCAGACGCGCTGGTTCTTCTGGAATATCGCCTTGGCCATCCGCACGCCCTTCGAGCTCGCCCACAGGGTCCGCATAAGACCCTGAAATCCTTGACGCGAGGTCAATCTTTCCACGGCCCGCGAGGCGCGTATGTTGACGCGCGAGGAAACTTCAACCGGCCGAAATCGGCGGATGGGCGAGCATGAATTTCGATTTTTCGGACGACCAAAAATTCCTGAAGGCCGAGGCGCGCAAGTTCCTGGAGGCCAACTGCCCCACCAGCCGCGCCCGGGGCGTCCTGGAAGACAGCGCCGCAGGCTATGACGCGGCCCTCTGGAGATCGGTGGCCGCCCAGGGCTGGCTGGGGGCGGCGATCCCCGAGGAATTCGGCGGCCTGGGTCTTGGTCACCTGGAACTCTGCGTAATCGCCGAGGAGCTGGGACGTGCGGTCGCGCCGATCCCGTTCGCCTCCACCGTCTACTTCCTGGCCGAGGCCGTGATGTTGGCCGGCAGCCAGGAGCAGAAGGCCGACCTGCTGCCCAGGATCGCCGCCGGCGAGATCATCGGGGCCATCGCGACCTCGGAAGGCCCCGGCGCGACGACGGCGGCCACGCTGCAGTCGACCGTCACTGAGGGCAAGCTCACCGGGGTGAAGATCCCGGTCACCGATGGCGGCATCGCCGACGTGGCGCTCGTCCTGGCGAAGGAGGGCGGCAAGCCGGGCCTGTTCCTGGTGGAGCTGACCGGCGAGGGTGTCACCCGCGAGGCGGTGAAGACGCTCGATCCCACCCGCGACGCCGCCAAGCTGACCTTCAAGGACGCCCCGGCTCGCCGCTTGGGCGCCGGGGGCGCCGGCTTGGAGCTAGTGGAGCAGATCTTCGACCGGGCTGCGGTCCTCATCGCCTTCGAGCAATGCGGCGGATCGGACCGCTGTCTGGAGATGGCCAAGGAATATGCGCTCGAGCGCTACGCCTTCGGTCGGGTCATCGCCTCGTACCAGGCCATCAAGCACAAGCTGGCCGACATGTACGTCAAGAACGAGCTGGCGCGATCCAACGCTTACTACGGGGCCTGGGCGCTCAACACCAATGCGCCCGAGCTGCCGGTGGCGGCCAGCGCCGCCCGCATCGCAGCGTCAGAAGCCTATTGGTTCGCCTCGAAGGAAAATATCCAGACCCACGGCGGCATCGGCTTCACCTGGGAGATGGACTGTCACCTGTTCTACCGCCGTTCGCGTCAGCTCAGCCTGGTGGCCGGCGCGCCCCGGGTCTGGAAAGAACGCCTCGTCAGCCATCTCGAACGCCGCAACGCGGCGGCCGCCTAAGGGACCTCGGATCATGGATTTCAACGACAGCCCCGACGAAGCCGCCTATCGCCAGCAGGTCCGCGACTGGCTCGACGCCAACGCCCCCAAGGCCCGCATCGCCGGTGACCCCGAGGGTGGCGACGGCCTTGCCGCCTCTAAGGCCTGGCAGGCCAAGAAGGCCGAAGCCGGCTACGCTTGCATCACCTGGCCCAAGGAGTGGGGCGGGCAGGGCGGAACCCCGGTGCAGAACGTCATCTTCAGCCAGGAGGAGGCCAGATACCCGATCCCAGGCAATCCGTTCCAGATCGGCCTGGGGATGTGCGTCCCCACGGTGATGACTTTCGCCGACGAGGAGACCAAGAAGCGCTTTGTCGGCCCCGCCCTGCGTGGCGAGGAGATCTGGAGCCAGCTGTTCTCGGAACCCTCCGGCGGCTCGGACGTCGCCGCCTCGCGGACCAAGGCTGAACGCGCCCCGGACGGCTCAGGAGACTGGATCATCTCGGGCCAGAAGGTGTGGACGACCGGCGCCCAGTTCTCGGACTTCGGGATCGTCATCACCCGAACCAGCCCGGACAAGCCCAAGCACAAGGGGCTGACCATGTTCTGGATCGACATGAAGGACCCCGGCGTCGAGGTGAAGCCCATCCACCAGATGTCGGGTGGGTCGGGATTCAACGAGGTGTTCTTCACCGACGTCCGGGTCAAGGACAGCCAACGGCTGGGGGCTGTCGACGAGGGCTGGAAGGTCAGCCTGGTGACCCTGATGAACGAGCGGCTGGCGGTGGGCGGTCAGACCGGAGCCGGGTGGCGACAATTCATGGAGGCGGCGCGCAATACGCCCGGCCTTGATGGCGGCTCGGCCCTGCAGGACGGGGCGCTGCGGGAGAAGCTGGCGGACTGGTACGTCCAGGCCGAGGGCCTGAAACACACCCGCAACCGAACGATGACGGCGCTGTCGCGGGGGCAGACGCCGGGGCCGGAGAGTTCGATCGGCAAGATCATCTCGGCGGTTCAGATGCAGGAACTCGGCAATACAGCCATCGAGATGCTGGATCAGTACGGCATCATTGACGATCCGGAACTGGCCTCCTTGAACGGCGCCTTCCACTTCTCGCTGATGTTCGGGCCGGGCCTTCGCATCGCCGGCGGCACCGACGAAATCCTGCGCAACATCATCGCCGAGCGGGTGCTGGGCCTGCCGGGTGACATCCGGGTCGACAAGGACGTGCCCTTCAAGGACATGCCCACCGGCCGTTAGGCGCGCCAGGCGAGGGTTTGCGGCGCCGCGGAGTTCATCACCAGCTCGCCATAGAGCCGGGTAAGGCCTTCGAAGGTCCGCTCCCAACTATGGCGCAGCTCTGCGCGGGCGCGGGCGGCGGCCGACAGCGCGCCCAGGTCGCGGGCGAACAGAGCTTCGATGGCGTCGGCGAGGCCGCCTGGATCGACGTCGTAGGCGAGCTGGCCGACCTCGTTGTCGATCAACTCGGAGACGCCCCCGCGCGAGGGGCCCACCACCGGCAGGCCGGCGGCCAAGGCCTCCAGGATCACCAGGCCGAAGGGCTCGTTCTCGTTGGCGTGGACGCAGGCGTCGCAACTGGCGATCAGGCTGGCCAGAGCGACCGGGTCGGACTCGTAGTCCAGGCTGATGACCCGGGGCGAGATGCGCACATCCTTGCCCGCGCCCACGAGGACCAAGTGGTAGGGCTCGCCCAGGCGCTCGACGGCGCAGACGATGGACTCGATGTTCTTCTCCCGCGCGGGGCGGCCGGCGAAGACCAGGATGCGGGCGTCCCAGGGCAGGCCCAGGCGTTTGCGCAGGCCGCCGGGATCGGCTCTCCGAGGGTGGAAGAGCTCGGTGTCCACGCCAAGCATCTGGACGCTCACCTTTTCCACGCCGGCCTCGGCCAGACGCAGGGCCATGTGGCGGCTGGGCGCCACCACGCGGTCGAAGCGATGATAGATGTCGGCCCAGCGCTTCATCGCCGGAGCCTGCGCCCATTCACCGAAGTGCAGGGCGGCGAGCGCCGCGGCGTCTGTGTGGCAGAAGCCCACGACCGGGACGCCCAGCGCCTCGCCAGCGTCGAGGGCCGCATGACCGGGCACGAAGATGTCGCCGGCTTCGATGATATCGGGCGCCAGCATCCGCAGCACCGTCTCCCACTTCGCCGTGCTGGCCGGCATGCGATAGCCGTCGCCGAAGGGCAGGCGCGCGGCGGCGACCGTGACCACGCCGGGTTCGGCCAGTCCGGTCGTTGCGCCCGGCGTCACCAGGGTGTGGCGAATGTCGGGACGGCGTTTGGCCAGCCATGCCTGCTTGGCGCCCAGGTACCGCTTCACCCCGCCGGAGCGCGGCGCGTACATCATGGTGGTGTCAATTAGGTGGAAGCCCACCCGGCCAGGAGCGCCGAAATAGGGCGCCTCGGAAGGGTCCAGGCGGATCAGGTTGTCCTGGTCTGGAGCGGTGACGTCGTACAAGCGAGCGCCCTTGTCTTGAGGTGGTTCTCGTCAGGCAACGAACGGCGCGACTGTTTGTTGCGGCCGCGCCGGTGTCGAAGGACGAACTCAGTGCGGCCGTCTTAGTTTCCCGATTCGTTGACGGTTTTTGTCTCCCCGGCGGCGCGCGCCAATTGCACGAACTCCGCTCTCAGGCCGTAGGGGTCTGACCCACGGGCGGTCTGGGCCAGGTCGCCCACCGCCTTCCAGCCGAAGTCGGGCGACAGCCAGGGATCGCCGCGCAGCTTCTGGCCAAACCCGGCGACGGCGAGCGCCCAGCGGGTCGCCTCGGGCGCGTCGAGAACCCGAGCATAGGTGTCGCCGACGCCGATCGGCCGTTCGATCAGTCTGGAGGTCTGACCGCCCGGCAGCTTGTAGCGGACTTTCAGGAAGGCGATCTCGCCACCGGACGCGGCGCGAGGCCCCGAGGCGCCGTAGCGAAGGGGGTCGCTGGAAGGCCGGGCCCCGGCCGGCGTCACCTCATAGAGCGCGGTGACCGACGTGCCGGAGCCCACCTCGCCGGCGTCCACTCGGTCATTGTTGAAGTCCTCGCGGTTCAACAGCCGGGTCTCGTAGCCGATCAGCCGGTACTCGCTGACCGCCCTGGGGTTGAACTCCACCTGAATCTTCACGTCGTCGGCGATGGGGAACAGCGAGCCGGAGAAGTCGTCGCGGAAACTCTTGCGCGCCTCGTTCAGGGTGTCGATGTAGCCGGCGGTCCCGTTGCCGTTCTGAGCCAGGGCCTGCATCAGGGTGTCGTTGTAGTTGCCCTGGCCCAGACCGTAGACAGAGAGGTAGACCCCGCTCTTGCGCTTGGCGGCGACGAAGTCGGTGAGCTTGGCGGGGTCGGCGACGCCGACATTGAAGTCGCCGTCAGTCATCAGGATCACCCGGTTGACCGCCTTGGCGTCGAAGTTCTGCACCGCCAGGTCATAGGCCAGGGCCAAGCCTTGGCCGCCGGCGGTGGAACCCCCGGATTCCAGGGCGCCGAGCGCGCAGCGCATCTTCAGCTTCTCCCGCCCGCTGGTCGGGGCCAGCACAGCCCCCGCCGAGCCAGCATAGGCCACCATGGAGACCCGGTCCTGGGGGCGGAGCTGGTCCACCAGCAGGTTCAGGGCCTTCCGCGCCAGGGGCAGCTTGTTCTCGGCCGACATGGAGCCGGACGTGTCGATCAGGAACACCAGGTTGAGCGGCGGCTCCTGGGCGCGAGGGATGTCGTAGCCCTGCAGGCCGATGTGGACGATCTGGCGGTCGGTCGACCAGGGGGAGGGGGTCACCGCGACGAAGGGTTTGAAGGGGACCTGGGCGTCGGTGGGCTTTGCGTAGCCATAGTCGAAATAGTTGATCAGTTCCTCGACCCGCACCGCGTGACGGGGCGGGCTCTGGCCGTCATTCAGGAACCGACGGACGTTGGCGTAGGCGGCGGTGTCCACATCCACCGAGAAGGTGGAGACCGGCTCCTGGGCCGTCTGCTTGATCGGGTTGGCCTGGGCGTTGGGGTAGCGTTCGGTATTGACCTCGCCAGGCATGGGGCCGGGCCGATAGACGGCGGCGGGCAACATCTCCTGCATAGGAGCGGCCCTGGCGGCCGGATAGGGCGTGGGCGGGGGCGGCGGGGGCGGCGCCATGGCCATCGAGGGTGCGTACATCACGCCGCCGCCAATGCGGCCGCGTCGACTGTAAGAATCACGCCGATCATCGGCCTTGGGGAAGCCCAGGGCCTCGCAGGCGGCAGGTGTGGGCGCCCCGTCTCGAATCGCCGGGGCGGCCATCGGAGCGGCGGGCGCCACTCCGGACGCCAAAACTGTAAGCAAGCAAAGCGAGACGCGACTTAAGTTCCGTGCAGCGGCCATCGTTCTCAGCGCTCCGAATAAGTCCCTCAAGGCGCAGCTTGGCGCGCCATCTGCGGCGAAAACGCGACGAACTGACGGCCTGGCGGAGGCGGCGTTGTTCACTCGCCATTCAGGCGAGTCTTAACAGTTTGAAACGTCACCGTCCCAAGCTTGACAGGGGGGGGGGGCAAGACGCTAGTGGACAGTTCAACTATGGTTAACGCTTAAGGGGGAGCACATGGCCATTTTCCATGAAGCAGCCCTCGGCATGCGTCGCGTCGCCCGGGCGGGCCTGACCTTAGCGGTCCTGGCCGCCATCATCCCGCTCAGCGGCGGCTGCCAGCCCAAGGACAGTCCTGGCGGCGGCGGCCGAAGCGGCGGCTACGCCGTGGGCGGGCCAGCCTGCCCGCGCCCCCAGGCGGCTATCGGCGTGCAGCCGCAATTCAACGCCCAGGAACAGGAGATCCGCGCCCTCCGGCGTCAGGGGTTCCAGGGGGATTTCTTCGCGCAGATCGACCTGGCCCGGCGCTATTCCGGCCGTGACGCCCAGGAGAAGAACCTGGCCGATCCGGTGGAGTCCGCCGTCTGGTACGAGATGGCGCTGTCCAACCCCGACGGCTATGCGCCGATCGTCGCCGGCGTCGATCCCAAGAAGGGCAGCCGTGGCGGCGCGGGCAACAAGCTCAACGACTGCCGCGCGGCGGAACGCCGGGGCGCCTATCTGGCCCTCGACCGCATGCTCGACCGCATGAGTTCCGACGAGCGCCAGCAGGTGCGTGACCGAGTGATCTATGTGCTTTCCAGCCAGGGCGCCGCAGGCTTCCGCACCCTGGCGCGCCTGCACGACGCCGCCTTCGGTCCGTTCGGCGATCCGTCCGATGGCTCGCCGGTGGACGCCCGCGACCTGAACCAGGTCAAGCCGCCGGCCGCTGCGACCCTGTTCACCCGCAACGACGTCGACGTCTATCTGTACAACTACCTCGCCGCCCAGGACGGCGACGTCGCGGGCTATGTGATGCTGAAGGACTTCGAGAGGTCTTCGGCCGAGCGCGCCTCCCTGGGATCCGACGCCGAGGCCAAGGCGCGGCGCTGGGTGCCCCCTTACGAGTTCTATCCGCCCCAGGCGCCTGACAGCGGTGTGCCCCATTCCGACGAGGCGGCCACCCTGGGCGAGGCCGAGGGCGTGGCCCTGGCTCGTATCGATGAGCTGCCCTTCCAGCACGTGGGCGCGGCCCTGGCCTATCTGCAGGTGATCCCGCAACCGGTCGGGTCTCTGAGCCAGATTTCGCCCGGCGATGTCCAGACCTTCCAAGCCATGCTGGGACGTCCCACCACCGGGGTGTTCACCCCGCAGGAAAAGGTGCGCGCCATCCAGTACGCGGCGGTGAACGGATCGTCGCGGTCACAGCTGGCCCTGGCCGTCATGTACGCCGAGGGCGTGGGTGTGGCGCGGGACTATGCGCGCGCCTTCCACTGGTTCGCGGAGGCTGACCGGCAGGGTAGCGCCGAGGCCAAGTACGCCATGTCGACCTATTTCTCGCTTGGGGTCTCCGGCGTGGCCGACCAGGACAAGGCCGCGGCCGTCTCCTACCAGATCGACGCCGCCCTCGCGGGCTTCAAGCCGTCGGCCCAGCGCCTGCGCGAGGTGCTGGCCCAGGTAGCGCGCACGCCGCGCCGTCCCACAGAAGGAACCTATCGGTGATCGCAACCGCCCTTCGCCGCCTGGCGGGCCTTGGCGCCGCCGCAGCCTGCGTCCTCTGCCTGGGTGTGGCTGGCGAGGCCCAGGCCCTGCCGGACGCCAAGATCGATCAGCAGATCCGGCCGAACTTCGGCATCCTGCTGGCGCCGCCGCTGCGCCACACCTACCGCCCCAGCGCCTGGAAGCCCCGGCGCGGCCAAGGCGGCCACGGCTACGGCCATGGCTCCGGCTATCCTGGCGCCGGCGGCAGCCGTCGACCGCTCTATCTGGACTCCATCACCGTCGACTGCGCTGACGGCAGGGGCGGCGGTTCGCAGCTGGCCGACGCCATCTACAACCTCGCCGACAACGGGGTGCTCTACATCCGCTCGCGCGGCGGCGTTTGCCGCGAGACCCTGGAGATCGATCACCCGGTGATCATCGCCGGCGAGGGACCGCCCGCCTTCGGCAATGTCGGCTCCGGCGTCGCCAAGCTGAGCCCGCCCGATGGGGCCCCCTGCATCCGGATCGCGCCTGGCGTGAAGGGCGTGGAGATCCGCGACCTGGTGATCGAGGCCAACCAGGGCGGCCGCAGCGCCTGTATCGAGGCGCAGGACGCAGACGTGGCCCTGATCCGCTCGTCGGTCCGCTACCAGGGCGACGCCTCGGCGATCTTCGTCCAGGGCGGCAGCCTGATCATGCGCAACAGCGTCGTCGAGGCGCGCACCAATGACGCCGCCATCCTGGCCGACGGCGCGGCGGTGGACATTCTGCAGTCCAAAATCAGCGCCGACGTGCGTGGCCTGGACATCACGCCCGCCCCTGGTCAGAGCCGGCTGGTGCAGGTGGGGGTGACCTCTCCGGGACCCGGCCTGCCGGGTTCGACGGCCATCACGGTGCGTGACCAGCGCAGCGGCGCCGGAAGCCTGCTGATCGCCAACAGCGTCATTCGCAACTGGATCACCGGGGTCTATGTCGACCGGGGCGCCGAGGTGGAGCTGACCCGCAACCGTATCATTCGCGTGCGCCGCGGCGTGCTGTCGGACTACGGCAAGGTGCGCGTGCGCCAGAACGCCATCGCCGCCGATGAGTACGGCGCCTACTTCGCCGGCGGCCGCCCCGAGGTCGCGGGCAATCGCTTCATCGGCGCCGGTGTGAACTATGAGCGCGGCGTTGAGCCGATCACCGAGCCCAACTATGTCTATTCCCCGCAAGGTTGCGACTACCGCATGCCCCCCGGGGCCTATTGCCGGCCGATGATCGAGGCGCCCAGGGCGATCACCGACGAAAGCGGCTTCGACGCGTCAGGCCGCTATGGCTGGGAGGTCGACGGCTACGAACGCGGCTACGCTCGCGATGGCGCCCCAACCGCCTGGCCGCCGATCCCGCGGCGCAAGTCCAGGTTCGGCCGCCCGCCGCCGCCGCCGCCGGCCTATCCTTCGGGGGGCTATCCGAACGCGCCACCGCTGATGGGCGGGCCAGGCTATTGAAGATCGAAGGCTGGCGAGCCGTTGACCGTGGCGGGGAAGGTCGGGGCGCGCCGCGCCTTGGTCGCCTGTTCAAAGGCGTAGCCCAGGGAGAGCAGCCGGGCCTCTGACCAGGCGGTTCCCATGAAGGAAAGCCCCACCGGCAGGCCCTCCACCAAGCCCATGGGCAAGGTAAGGTGCGGATAGCCCGCTACGGCGGGCAGGGTGGAGGGTGAGCCCAGCCACCGGCCCCCGTTGATACGCTCCACCACCGAGGTGGGTCCGCCACTTTCCGCCACCAGCACCTCGACCCTGGCGTCGCTCAGCAGCTTGTCGATGCCCTGGCGACCCGCCAGCCGCTTGGCGTCGGCCTTGGCCTTCAGATAGGCCGGGTCGTCCAGGCCGGGCGACGCCTGGGCTTCCAGAAAGGTTTCCTGGCCGAACAGTGCGGTTTCACGGGGCTCGGCGGCATTGAAGGCGATTAGGTCGGCCAGGGTGCGGGTCTTGACCTGGGCGGGCGCGGTGGAGGCGAGGTAGGCGTTCACGCCCGCCTTGAACTCGACCCTCAGCACCAGGTCCTCCAGGTCGACGATCACCCTGCCCTCGGGGAGCGTGACCTCCACCAGCACCGCGCCGGTTGGCGGTTGACCAGACACGACGAGGGCCGCGCTCTCATCGAACGCGGCCCTGCCTGCGGTTCCGCCGATCCTGGGGGGAGGGGGAGCGAAACCTGTCTTTAAATTGGGTTGTCGGCCTACTTCTTCAAGACGTCGCGGGCGGCGTCCTTGAGGTTACCGACGCCCTTTTGAATCTTGCCGGCGGCGCGTTCGCCGGCGCCCTCGGCCTCCAAGCGTTCGTTGCCGGTCAGCTTGCCGGCGGCTTGTTTGATGGAACCGGAGGCGTCCTTGGCGGCGCCCTTGGCGATGTCCTTGTGCATGGCGATCTCCTGACTGATTGCGGCGGGGCGGGGGAACGCCCGTCGCCCTCTCTACGCATGGGCGCGGGAAGTTGTTCCCGTCAGCGCCGCCAGGTGCGCGCGGCCCTCGGTCTTCCGGCCGCTTCTAGCGGCGGAAGCAAGATGAGAGACGCCGATGTCGCCTACTGCAACGCTGGTCCTGAGGGATCGTCGCTCGCCGTTTCTCGGGTTCCACCGCGCCGACATTGCGCAAGACGCCCCCGACCGCTATCTCCGCACCCGAATTCCCCTCTTTCGAAGAGCGAGCGCGGACGCCCCATGGCGCAGCAGTACATTTATCAGATGCAGGGCCTGACCAAGGCCTTCCCCGGCGGCAAGAAGGTGTTCGAGAACATCTGGCTGTCGTTCTATTCCGACGCCAAGATCGGCGTGGTCGGGGTCAACGGCTCGGGCAAGTCCACCCTGCTGAAGATCATCGCCGGGGTGGACAAGGAGTTCAACGGCGAGGCCAAGGCCGCCGACGGCGTCAAGATGGGCTACCTGGAGCAGGAGCCCCACCTCGACGAGCAGCTCAACGTCTGGGGCAACATCATCTCGTGGTGCGAAGAGAAGAAGATCTTCGATCGCTACAACGAGGTCGCCGCCAAGCTGGGCGAGGACTACACCGACGAACTCATGGAGGAGATGACCGCCCTCCAGGAGAAGATCGACGCCGCCGACATCTGGGACATCGATTCCAAGATCGAGATGGCCGCCGACGCCCTCCGCTGCCCGCCCAACGACTGGTCGGTGGACAACCTGTCGGGCGGTGAGAAGCGCCGCATCGCCCTGGCCCGCCTGCTGCTGTCCAAGCCGGACATGTTGCTGCTGGACGAGCCCACCAACCACCTCGACGCCGAGTCCGTGGCCTGGCTGCAGCACCACCTGGAAGCCTTCCCGGGCTGCGTCATCCTGGTGACCCACGACCGCTACTTCCTGGACCAGGTGACCAAGTGGACCCTGGAACTCGACCGCGGCAAGGGCCTGCCCTACGAGGGCAACTATTCCGGCTGGCTGGAGCAGAAGACCAAGCGGATCGTCCAGGAGCAGTCGGAATCCGAGGCTCGCCAGCGCGCCATGACCCGCGAACTGGAATGGGTGCGTTCGGGCGCCAAGGCCCGCCAGGCCAAGTCCAAGGCCCGCCTGGCGGCCTATGACGAGATGGTCCGCGAGCAGGAGACCTCGCGTCTGGCCCAGACCACCGCCACGATCCAGATCCCGCCCGGCCCGCGCCTGGGCAATGTGGTCCTCGAGGTCGAGAACCTCGAGAAGGCCTATGGCGACAAGGTGCTGTTCAAGGACCTGACCTTCAAGCTGCCGCCCAACGGCATCGTTGGCGTGATCGGGCCGAACGGGGCCGGCAAGTCGACCCTGTTCAAGCTGATCACCGGCCAGGAAACCCCGGACGCCGGGACCTTCCGGGTCGGCGAGACCGGGAAGCTGGCCTATGTGGACCAGAGCCGCGACGCGTTGGATCCCACCAAGACCGTCTGGCAGGAGATCTCCGGCGGCCTCGACGTGCTGGCCGTGGGCAAGCGGGAGATCAACACCCGTTCCTATGTCGGCTCGTTCAATTTCCGCGGCGGCGACCAGCAGAAGAAGGTCGGGCAGCTCTCGGGCGGGGAGCGCAACCGCGTTCACCTGGCCAAGACCCTGACCACCGGCGGAAACCTGATCCTACTCGATGAGCCCACCAACGACCTGGACATCGAGACCCTGCAGAACCTGGAAGAGGCGCTGGAAGAGTTCGCCGGCTGCGCCGTGATCATCTCCCACGATCGCTGGTTCCTGGACCGTCTGGCCACTCACATCCTGGCCTTCGAGGGCGACAGCCACGTGGAATGGTTCGAGGGCAACTTCGAGGCCTATGAAGAGGACAAGAAGCGCCGCCTGGGCGCCGACAGCCTCATCCCCCACCGGCTGAAGTTCCAGAAGTTCGCGCGGTAATGCTCGCGCTAGGCGGGTGGTTCTGGCAACCTGTCGAGCATGGGGCGGAAGTCTATTCTTGAGCGGCGGCTGCGCCATGAAGAGTTGATGAGTGGTCGTGCCCCTTTGTGATGGGGAAGCCTTTTGACAACTACAATTACGTCCAACTATCGGGTGGCGCCGGGGGCGTTTCTGACGTTTCGGAACGAGAATGCGATTGAAGTCCAGAAATGGACCTCCCCAGCATTTCCGTCCCTGAATATCGCAGGCAGCGTGTCGCTCACAGCGGACACCGCATTTCGGGTTATCGGTGTCTATTTCGGCGTTGGCGCCCTGCAGACGCCCCCGGCCGTCACCACCATCGAACAAGGTGGCGTCCTTTCCGTCCATTCCACGACGCCAAGCGGGTGGGCCTCCGGCATCTGGTCCCCCGATTGGTCTCCTCGCATTATCAACAATGGCGTCGTCGATGTGGCGGCCAAACAGCAGGCCATGGGTATCGACATCAGTTCGATGTCCAATCCCAATTTTGAAAATACCGGCACGATCCGAGTTGTGGCTGGGGATCAGGCGATTGGCGTCTCAATTGCAAACGGCTCGCCAGTGTTTAATTCGGGCGTTATCGAAGCAACTTCTGGTGGATTTCGCGGACCTGTAGGAATTAGTGTTGGCAGTTTTGCCGATGACTTTGTCTTCGTAAATACGGGAACCATCCGCGCTCAAAGTACGCAGACGGGCGTCGACAGTATTGGTGTGGCATATGGTGGCACTGGAACTTTCACCAATAGCGGCACGATTCAGGGCGACTATGCTCTGAGAATCTATACCCTCAATCAAAGTAGCGACCGAGATTATCTGTTTCTAAATTCCGGAACAATGACGGGCTCCGTGGACCTTGGTCTTTACTCCGATCGCGGCGGTCGCGAGATTTTCCGCAACAGTGGCCGTGTTGTTGGCGCGGTGGACTTCGGACCTCGAAACGACACCTACGACGGGACGGGCGGAACCGTCACAGGCGCGGTGCATGGTCGCCTGGGTGACGATCTGCTCACAGGGGGCGCGGCCGGCGAGACCCTGTTTGGTGACGAGGGTGACGACACGCTGGACGGCGGTGGTGGCGCGGACCAGCTCGATGGCGGCGCCGGATCGGATTTGCTGTCCTTCCTGTCCAGCCCGTCCGCCCTCAATTTCGATTTCACGCTCTCCAATCCGTATTCGAATCCGCACGCCCAGAACTTCGAGCGCCTGCTGGGGAGCCGCAACGCTGACACGCTGATGGGCGGCAGTTTCGGAGACCACATCTCCGGCAGCGATGGGGCCGACCATATCGGTGGTAGGACTGGGGCGGACACGCTCGATGGCGGCGCAGGCGATAACTACCTGCGCGGGGATGAGGGCGCTGACTCCCTGGCCGGCGGCCGCGACTTTGATGACCTCAACGGCAACATGGGAAATGACACCGTCCATGGAAACGAGGGTGACGACTGGGTCGTCGGCGGCAGGGACGATGACATGCTGTACGGCGACGCCGGCGGGGACATCGTCTATGGCAATCTGGGCGATGACACCCAGTTCGGCGGCGACGGCTTCGACTGGGTGCGGGGCGGGCAGGGCAATGACAGCCTCGACGCTGGCGCGGGCGACGACTGGATCTGGGGCGACCGGGGCGACGACACCGTGGCCGGCGGGGCCGGGGCGGATGTCTTCCACATCTTCACCGGCGGCGGCCTCGATCGGGTGACCGACTTCAGCTACGCTCAGGGCGACCGCGTGGTGGTGGACTACGGCGCCTATAGCGTCTCGCAGGTCGGGGCCGACACGGTTGTGGACTTGGGGAGCGGCGACCGAATGGTGCTGGTGGGCGTCACGGCCTCCAGCCTGCCGGCCGGTTGGATCAGCGCCCTCTAGCCGATCTTCGCGCCCAGCATGCTGATCGCGCCCAGGTCGATGTGGTCGTTGAAGAGGGTGACCGGCTCGCCGGGCTCGCTTGCCCCCAGGACGTAGAGCAGCGGCAGATAGTGCTCGTCGATGGCCATCTCGGCCTCCGGGCCGAGGCCTCTGGGGTCTATCAGGGCGGCGTGGTCCCCGGCCGAGAGCCGTCCGCGCACCACGTCGTGGAAACGCTGGGCCCAGGCCAGCGGCGCGGCGTTCTCCGCGCGAACGGCGGCGCGCAGGTTATGGACCACGTCGCCAGACCCCAGGATCAGCACCCCTTCATCGCGCAGGGGCGCCAGACGTTTGCCGACATCGTAGTGGGCCGACATGGGCTGGCTGAGGTCCATGGCCAGTTGCACGACGGGGACGTCGGCGTCGGGGTACATGTGGGCCAGCACTGACCATGCCCCGTGGTCGAGGCCCCAGTCCTGGTCGGCGCGCACAGCCAGGGGCGCCAGCAGCTCGGCGGCGCGGGCGGCCAGGGCGGCGTCGCCGGGCGCGGGATATCGCATGTCGAACAGGGCCTGCGGGAAGCCGCCGAAGTCGTGGATGGTCTTGGGCGCGGCCATGGCGGTCACCGCGGTCTCGCTCAGACCCCAGTGGGCGGAAATCGCCAGGATCGCCTTGGGACGAGGCAGGTCGGCGGCGACGTCGCGCCAGACCTGGGCGTTGGGGCCGCCGAGGGCGTTCATCGGTGTGCCGTGGCCGACGAAGACCACGGGCATGCGGGAGGAGGTGTTCATGTCCTCCATATGGCTACAGCGAGGGTCACGCCAAGAGCGGGGCCTGGAACGCTGCGCCGGCGCGAGTGCAACGGCCAGGGCGCGGACGGGGCCGGGGACGGCTGGCGGGCTCTTCAGGCGACCTTGGCGATCGGGGTCGTGAGGTCGCCCGGCTGGCGGTAGGCCTTGCCGAAGCGGTTGGCGAGGACGTCGGCGAGCGCGATCTCCTCCTGGCGGACATAGCCCTGGCTGGGCAAGCGGCCAGCGGCGAGCAGGTCGAGGACCGTGCAGATGGCCGCCGCCGTGGTGACCTGGATGGCGCTCCAGAAGCCCGCGCCGTGGTGTTGGCCCATGACCTTGCCGGCATAGCTCTCCTGCATCAGCCGGCCGTCCCGCCAGCCCGAGGCGGTGACGAAGAACACCACCACGTCCTGCTCGGTGCCGGGAACCGCGCCCTCCAGGACGTCCTTCAGGAGGTCGCGGCGATGCCGCAGGTCGAGGTCGTTCAGCAGGGTCCGCATCAGGGCGCAGTGGCCCGGATAGCGGACCGATTTGTAGTTCAAATTCGTGGCCTTACCGGCCAGAACCTCGGCCAGGGATCCCAGGCCGCCCGAGGTGTTGAAGGCCTCGTAGGTGACGCCGTCGAGGCTGAAGGTTTCCAGGCCTTCGAGGGCCGGGACTTCCCGCAGCTCGCCCTCCACCAAGGCTTCGCAGGGTTCGCAGTACTCATTGATCACCCCCTCGGTGGACCAGGTGAGATTGTAGCCCAGGCTGTTGGAGGGGTAGCGGGGCAGGGCGCCGACCCGCAGGCGCAACTCGTCGATCCGGTCGAAGCTCCGCGCTAGGTCCGCGCCGGCGATGGAGATGAAGCCGGGAGCCAGGCCGCACTGGGGTATGAAGGCGCCCTTGGCCTGCGCGGCCAGGGCCTTGACCCGGCGGGTGGTGGCCACGTCCTCGGTGAGGTCGAGGTAGTGGCAGCCGACCCGGGCGGCGGCCTCGGCGACCAGGCCCGTCAGGTGGAAGGGGGCGGCGGAGAGGACGGCGAAGGCGCCGGTCAGGGCGGCGTCCAGGGCGCCTGCGTCGGCGACGTCCAGCACACATGGTGACAGCCGCGGATGGAAGACAACGGCCTGCAGCGCGGCCGGTGACCGGTCGATCAGGGTCACGGCGTAGTCGCCGCACTCGGCCAGCATCTGGGCGATGACGCCCCCGATCTTGCCGCCGCCGATGACCACGATCTTGCGCATGCCGTTGCTCCCCGGGTTGGAGCTTGACGATGGGGCGGTTTGGGGGCGATCTGAACAGGCAGAGCGTCGGATATGCGCAGCCGGAAAAGCAATATGACCAGTACAGCCGACGATATGAAGCTGGACGCCCGGGACCTGGCCCTGGTCAGGCTGTTGGAGACCGACTCCCGTCTGCCCACCTCGACCCTGGCCAAACGGCTCGGCGTGTCGCGTACGACGGTGCAGACCCGCATTGACCGACTTGTGACCGCCGAGGTCATCGCAGGGTTCACCATCCGTCTGGGAAAACCCTTGGAATCCAGGATCGTACGCGGACATGTCCTGGTGACGGCGGCGCCCAAGGCGGCCCGACATATAGAGGCCAGTCTGCGCACCATGCCGCAGGTGGAGGCTCTGCACTCGGTGTCGGGGCCCTTCGACATGATCGTCCAGGTGGCCGCGGCCTCCATCGAGGAGCTGGACCAGGTGCTGGACGACATCGGCCTGATCGACGGGGTGGAGCGCACCACCTCCTCGATCATCCTGTCGACGCGAATTCGCAGGTGACGTAAGGGCGCCGTTTGCGTTGCGTAGGGTCACGCGGCGTAGGAGATTCCCCGCAACACAACCGGAGACGCCGCCATGCTTCTGATCAGTGACACCGTGGACGTCGGCGGCGCCAAGGGCCCCGCGCACAAGCCGGTCTATCCGGCCAGCCCCGTGGAGCTGTGGAACCCAGAGGCCTTCACCAAGGGGCCGCCGATGGGCGCCTTCGCCCAGATGCGCCAGGCCTCCCCCATCGCCTGGATGGACGAGCCCGAGGACCGGCCGGGCTTCTGGGCCCTGACCCGCCATGAGGACGTCATGCGGGTGAACGCCGACTACGAGACCTTCTCCTCGCAGCGCGGCGGCATCCTGATGAGCCACCAGCGCTCCGACATGCAGCTGGCCCGCGCCAGCCTCGACACCATGATCAACATGGACGCGCCCTACCACATGCAGCTGCGCCGCGAGCACATGCCCTATTTCACGCCGGCCTATCTGCGCGGGCTGAACGACCGGGTGGAGGGCGAGGTGACCCGCCTGCTGGACGCCATGGCCAAGCAGGGCCGGGTGGACCTGGTGCAGGCCGTCTCGGCCCACCTGCCGCTGTTCACCCTGTGTGAAATCCTCGGCGTGCCCTTAGAAGACCGGCCCAAGTTCCTGACCTGGATGCATTATCTGGAGCTGGCCAACTCCTTCGCCGCCGAGCGCGCCGGCGGTGGCGGCGGTCTGGAGGCGGCCGCCGCCGAGGTGCCGCCGGAGATGCAGGCCTTCCTCGACGCCTTCAAGAACGCCATCCAGGAGATGTTCGACTACGGCCGGCACATGCTGCACAAGCGCCGCCTGGATCCGCAGGCCGACCTGATGAGCGCCATCGCCAAGGCCCAGGTGGACGGCGACCTGCTGGCCGACGAGTACCTCGACGGCTCCTGGCTGCTGATCGTCTTCGCCGGCAACGATACGACCCGCAACACCATCTCCGGCTCGATGCAGCTGCTCAGCGACTTCCCCGACGAGAAGGCCAAGCTGATCGCCAAGCCCGAGCTGATGCCCAACGCCGTGAACGAGTTCATCCGCATGATCAGCCCGGTGATCTATATGCGCCGCACCGCCACCCGCGACGTGGAGGTGGCCGGCCAGCAGATCGCCGAGGGCGAGAAGGTGATCATGTACTACGGCTCGGCCAACCGCGACGCCGCGGTGTTCGCCGATCCCGACCGCCTGGACGTCACCCGCGCCAACGCCGACAAGCACATCGCCTTCGGCTACGGCCCCCACACCTGCATCGGCAAGCGCGTCGCCCAGTTGCAGCTGGAGGCGGTCTATCGTCAGATGCTGGCGCGGTTCCCCGACATCCACCAGTCGGGGCCGATGGACGTGGCGCCGAACAACTTCGTCTATGCGATCCGCTCGATGCCGGTGGAGTTCACGCCGGAGGGGTAGGGGCGGACGCGCTAGGTCTGAAGCGGGCTCCAAGCCGACGTTCGGAATGTCTTCGTTCGGACGCTAGGGCAGCAGCATCCCAAAAGGGGTCGTGTCCTCTGGACGTTCATCCGAAGTAAGCCCCAGCCAAACTGTCAGCTGCTGGCGTTGGCGCGGGAGCTCCGCGCTGCCAACCAGGCTACCGGCTGCACTCGGCCCGACGACCGCCAAAACCGCGGGCGCTGACTAGGCGCGTCCTGCACGCCATTCGAAGGCCCGCTCGACGCGAGGCGGTCCAACCGTCAGCAGCTCGAAATCGCTTCGATACGCGTCGCCTTGCATCGCCACACCATGGGTGCGAGCGAGTGCGAACCCTGCGGCGTCGTACCAAGTCGTGCCGGCTGGATCGGTGACGGGAAGGACCCAGTAGCGCGCGCGATTGCCATCCGTCCCGACGAGGGCCGCGCCGAGGTTGATTGCTGGCGCCGGCGCCGCATCAGCTCTCGGGATTTGTCTTTGCCAGGCCAAGAATTGCTGGGGATCGATAAAATCATCGGCTGTCGGCGCCGCGATCTGGCCGCGCAGAAAGGCGTCGAACTCGGGTCGTCGCCGTGTCGCCGCGTCTCGCGTATCTGCGAGACCTTGAGCCTGACAGAAGGCGACGAAGGGGTCGAGCGTGCCCCACTTCAGCAGTTCGCGGATCCAGAACCCGAACCACGGCAGTTGGGTCGTCTGCCGCCAAGTCGCCAAGTCCGGCGTCGGTGCGCCGCCCGCGCCTGCCGACCAGGCTTCAGCCACTACAGCGCCGAGGGCAACGCCGAGCCTGAAATCGAGATTGTCGCCGACGAACCTTTGCCACGCGCGGAGAGCATGCGGCTCAGGCGCGATGGCGCCTGGCGCCTGCATCCACCAGCCAAGTACGTCAGACCAATTTGCGAGGATCTGCTGATCTCCAACGGTCGTGCGCACCTGGAAGCCAAATCCGGGTTGGGCGCGAACTAGTTCGCCCAGTCGGACGAAGCGGGCGAGCCGAGCCGCCCCATCCTCAAGTCCATAGTCTGCGGCCGCCGCGAGTTCCGCTCGGATGAGTGGGGCGAGCGCTTCGAAGCGTCGACCAATCGTGGGCGCGAAGCCGTATTGGTAGAGGCGCCGGCGTTGCTCTGCGTTCGGATAGATACGCTCCACCAAGCTGCGGCCCCGGTGGACGAAAGCCTGCTCGAGCCAAGCCTCCTGAACTGCCGCGACCTGCGCAAAGGACCGGTTCCAGACTGAACGCAGAAACGCTTCAGCCGCCGGTCCGTCGATCCCAGCCCCCATTTGGCGAGACACTTCCTCTACTGCAGCAAGAAGAATGGCATCCAGTTCGTCCAGGCTGTCCGCCAGCTGTGCGTCAGGAGTGCGCGCGCCTGTACCAACGGTGAGCGTTACATTTTCCGGATAAGTGGCCGCTAGCCACGCCAACATTTCGTCGCCAGGTTGGATGCCGAACTGCTGGTGAAGATGTTGGGCAATCAGAGTCAGAAGTACTGCCAGCGGGCTCCAAACTGCGGCCCCGGGGGCCGCTTCCGCCGCCAGCCTGTCCAGCATGTCCTGGTAGTCTTCGTTCATGGATGCGAGTTGACCGCGCTGCTTGTTGACCTGGGCCGGTGCAGTGGCGGCAGGTGCTTGTGGGAGCGCCACCAGTGTCATGCCCTCAACACCTTCTGCAGCACCTGGTCGACCAGCGCGGCCAGCCAGATTTCGAAACTCGGACGTGGACAGCGGCGATGTGACCTGCGTTCGCGCCGCTGCGTCGAAGCTGCTACGCTTCAACGCGGTGACGAAGATCATGTCGAAGGGCAGGTTCACCCCTTCGGTCAGGGTTGCGGTGGCGATGGTCACTGCGCAAATGCGGCGGTCGATCAGGTCGGTCATCAACCTCCGCAGCCGCTGCGGCATCTGCCCGTGATTGGTGGCGATGCCGCTCCGCAGCAGCGCCAGCTCGTAAGAGTCGGGACCGCAGTAATCCAGACAGGCCGCGACGGTCTCGCGATATCTGCGTCGGGCGTCGACCTCCGTAGGCTCGGCAAATTGCGCAACTTCGATCCAGCCTGGCCTGAGGATGCCTTCGGTGAACCAACGCATGGTCTGCTCCGGCTCTTGCGCCACTGAGATCAGAATCCGCCGGCCGCTGCTTCGGAGGTTGAGCGCCGTCCAGAGGATGTTGAGCTGGTTGAACCGGTCCAAGCTGCCTCTGACCACCGCGGGAAGCTGTGGCATGGCCGCGATCCGAAGCGGCAAGTAGACCGCCTCTTCCCGTCCCCGGACGTAGAGCGGCACGCCATTCATGAGATCCAGTTGTGCCCGGGGTGGCTGACCTGGTGACGACTCAAGACTACCAATCAGCTGCCGTGTGCTGCGGTAATTCACCCCCACGGCGACCGCATCAGGTCGGCCTTCCATCCACCGCGCAACAGGAGCAGCGGCCCCGCCGGCTACCGCCGGCTACCGCCGGCTACCGCCGTCAGCGCGATCCGGATGACAGCGGGCTTAAGCGCGAGAAGGCGGGAAACCAGGGACTCCAGCCGCATAGCGCGGCTACCATGGTCTGCCAGTCGCTCGAGACTTGAGCGGTCCGTGTCCGCCACAACCTGGTGCGCCTCGTCGAGGATCAGGAGTTTCAACCGGCCCACGAGGATTGGCCCCAGATAGCGCATTAGCGCATCAGCTTTTTCCACTGTCGCAATCAGGACCGTTGGCTGATCGGCCGTGAGCCAATAGTCGGTGATGCCCCAGTCTGCCCCGCCGTAGAGGCCAGTGATGACAAGGTCGCGGCCGAGTTCCGCCGTCAGCTTGGCCTCAACCTCGCCGGCCAATGCCCGAGAGGGCACCAAGTAGAGGGCGAGCGGGGCGGGTCCGAGAATGTCTCGTTCGGAAACCAGCAGTTCTTTGATCAGGGCAAGGTTGGCGACCAGCGTCTTGCCTGACCCCGTAGGCGTACAGAGCGCGAACGAAGAGGCTTGAGCGAGCTTTTCAAGGCCGTGGATTTGCGACGTCCAAAGCACGCCACGACCGCGAGCGAATTGTTCCCGCGCAAAGGCCTTGAGGCGTGGGGCCATCGCCGGCGCGCCGGCTGCCAGCTGCTCGATCCTCGGGTAGAGGCTCGCGGCCGCGAACCGTTCGGCCGTCGCCTGGAGCAGCGTCAGGAGCATCCAGACGTCTTCCGAAGCAGAGCGAACAGCGATCTCTTTCAAGCCGACAAACTTTCGGCGAGCGACCGTTAGGCGAGCGTCGTCGCCACGACGCAGGGCGTCAGACGCGAGGCCGATTGCTCTCACGAGCTCCACGACGAGATACCAAGCGACGCGGTCTTCCGCGTCCTCACCCAAGATAGCGGCGGATCCCCGACGGGTGGTCAGGCCAGGATGTCGTGCCCAAAAGTCCGCTGCTTGCCGCAGCGCTTCGTCGAAGTCCGCTTGGAAAAACGCAGCGTAGAGACGCCCGTCGCCACCCGCCGGCATTCCACCAACGACGTCCCGAATGCGACTACCGTCGTCCAAGCCCAGCTTGCGCTGGTCCTCGTCTTCCTCATTTGGCTCCGGCTGGTTCGCGACCATGTCGAACCCAAGGTCGCCAGCCTGGTCGCGAGTCACCTGTTGCCGCAGCACGCTCCCCGCCATCGCCGGAAGCTCGCCAAGCTGGTAGGCACCGGCGGAGAGCAGGGCGACGGGAAGCAGGCATTTCAACGCATCATCCGCTCGGGCAAGCCACTCGAAGAGTTCGCCGGCCCGGCGGTAGCATTCAATTGCGGATGCCGAACCTTCACCCTCCAGCTCGCGGAAGAGCTCGGCGGCATGGAGAAGTCGGCGCGCGTCGGCGAGTTGCTCTTGAGATTCGAGCGCCGACCACTGGTTGGGCGGGACTTGCCACGAATGCTGGAGGCAGCGGACGAAAAGGCGCGCCTGCTCTGGCGTCAGCGCATTGGTCTGGCCCAACTCGCGCCGAAGGGTCTCGGCTACTTGAAGCCGTTCGGCCTCCAACGCCATCAGACGCCTCCCCAAAGGCTATCGTAAAGCTGATCAATCAGCCCGTCGCCGTCCTTCAAGATGACCTCAACGACCTGCAGAGGGTTGCCAGCGGTGTAGTCGGCTGGCGGCGCGTCGCTCGGCAGAAGAGATGCGCCGTCCTTGTGCTTTTTCGCGGCGTTGCCGCTCAACATCACAAGATCCGTCCGAGGGATGACGACGGGATCGCGTAGGATCAGGGCACGGTCCAACGACAGGATGGCGGCGGCGAAGCCCTCGGAGTCGCGCTCTTTGAGGATCGCCTGGAGTTGGCGAAGTCCATCAGGAGCGGCGAGCTCGCGGTTTAGGCCGTACCAGATACCCAGGCCGGATCGCTTCTTGACCCCTGCGCCGTCGGTTTCCCACTCACCGTGCATCAGGGTTTCGACTTCCCCGGGCGTCAGGGCCTTGCGCCACTTAGCCTCGCCGGCAAGGAAGCGAACCACCGAGCCTTGGCCATCAAGACAGACAGCGATGAAGTCATTGCCGTGGCGGCCATGGAGCTGACGCTGTCGAGCGGGGTCGCGCGCGAGCGCGAACACGTACTTTCGGGCGTCCGCGTGGTGGCGGAATAGGAACACGGGGATCGCCCAGTCCTCATCGCCAACGAACGCGTATTGTTGTGTGACGAGCCCGCAGAGGACTTCACCGAAGAGCCCGCGGCGGGCCGTGGGGGGCAGACATGCGGGATATTGGGCATGGCCGCCGGGCGCGCCGGCGTCGGGGTGCAGGTCGAGGCCCGCATCCCCGTGGAAGACCTCACGGGCGTCCAAATGCGCGGACTCGAAATAGGGGCGAAGCTGGCCAGGATCGATCGGCGCCAGCTGCTCAAGAAGCAGATGGCCGTAGTTGCCGGCGATCTGGTTGGTCTCTTTGAGCCAGGCGGCTATGGAGGCGCCGGGCGGCGGGCAAGTGTGCATGGATCGCTCTTAGGCAATCGCCTCGACAGGCTTGCCGGTTAAGTCGGTGGTTGCCGGTTTTTCAGTTCCGCCTGAAACAACCTTAGGTGTTGTCCGGCAAGGTCCTCATCTCCGAGGGCCACGTCCACCAAAATCTGCATGATCATCGATGTGCCGTGGGTGACCTCTTCTGGATCAATCTCGACGCCGTCCCAGGCTGGATCGGTCGCGGCGTCGAAATTGATCACCCACCACCGCTGGATTTGGTTCAACAAGCGCAGCATGTCGCCGAACAACTGATCGAAGGACTCAGGCTTGGAACCTCCGACGATCTGGGCCAGGTCGTGGGCCACGTCGTTTCGGGCGGCCTTGATCCGCCAAAAGGCGTTCCTGTCTTCTTCGGAGATAACGTCGGAGTCGACCAGCCAGGCTAGTGATGCGCGCAGTGCATCGCCGTCGCCCTTGGGGTCCAATGCCAGCACGGCTTTTCGGTAATCGCCTCCCGGCCTGAGCTCACAATCGGTGAAGTCTGCGTAGAAATCCCGCAGACGGCCGATCACCGCGCTTTCCAGGAGTTCGTATCCCAGGGAGAATAGGCCGGATCGGATGAGGCGCCCACGAACGACCTCCGGCGTCAGCATCGCTTCCCACTGGCCGAAGGGGTCGGCGGAATTTTGAAGCGTCATCGCAGCCTGAACTCCGCGATCAACCATGCCCGACAACTCTGCCCCCGTCTTGTAGGTGAGGTAGTCGCGAGGCAGGGCGAAATCTTACAATCGGAGCCAGAAAATAGTCCTCGAGTGGAGGAGCGGCAATGTCCACTTTCCGCCGGCGCCTGAACGTCCGCTGTTGGCGCATCAAAGACCTCGGCGGTTCGACTTTCGAAAGGTCCGGGGATCAGATCCACTCGACCTTGGTGACCTCGTAGGCCGTCAGGCCGCCGGGGCTTTTCACCTCGACGAGGTCGCCGCTCTCCTTGCCGATCATCGCACGCGCGATGGGGGAGGTGATCGAGATGCGGCCCTGCTTCACGTCGGCCTCATGCTCGCCGACGATCTGGTAGCGGGCGGGCTTCTCGGTCTTTTGGTCGATGACGGAGATGGTGGCGCCGAACTTGATCTGGGTTCCCGACAGCTTGCTGACGTCGATGACCTGGGCGCGGGCGATCATGTCGCCGATCTGGACAATCTGTCCTTCGATCCACCCCTGCCGGTCCTTGGCGGAATGGTACTCGGCGTTCTCCTTCAGGTCGCCGTGCAGGCGCGCCTCGCCGATCGCCACGGTCACGGCGGGCCGCTCGATGGTCTTCAGCCGCTTCAAGTCTTCGTCCAGGGCGCGGTAGCCCTGAGCGGTCATCGGCACTTTTTCCATGGCGGTGGGTGACCCTGGGGACAATGGTGGACCCGGACGACAGGCGCAGACGTCCGCGGCGGGGGTGGGATGCGGCTTGAGCGATCGCCGAGGGCCGCGTCCGGTTAGCACGATCACCGCCGGAAGTCCGGTCGCCGATGTCTCAGCCCGAACCTCGGCTCCGCGCGCAAGGTCCGCCGCCGGCGCCCGGAGGGGCTTGCCCGTCGCGGGGCGGAGGCTCATCTTTCCGGCAGCACCCAGGAGGCAGGCCATGAGCGAGGCGGTGGGTCCCGGAGACCTGGTCATCTGCGTCAATGTCGCCCCCAACCACGCCACGGGCCGGCCGACGCCCCTGGTGGCGGGGGAGAGCTACCGGGTGTTCGCGGTCATGGAGTTCGCCTGCCCCTGCGGGCGGTCCGACGCCCTGCTGGATGTCGGGGTCGATTTCGCCTGGTGTCAGACCCGCTTTCGCCTGCTGCCCAAGCCCAAGCCCAAGGCCCAGACCCGGACGCGGCGCGTCACGGCGCCCAAGGAGATGGAGCCGGTCTGAGGGCCTGCCGGCGGCAGAGTCGGCTGGCCGCGGTCACGCCGCGTCCAGCTCGATCCCCTTGACGCGGCGCAGGGCCGGCGAGGTCAGGGCGATGAGCGGTCCCACCGCCAGGCCGGCGGCGGCGACGAACAGGGTCTCGCGGACGCCGATGAGGCCGCCGAGCGCGCCGAGGGCCAGGGCGCCCACCAGCATGGTCCCGCCGCCGACGGCCTTGAAGGCGCCCGCCGCGCGGCCCAGGGTTTCCTGGGGCAGGACCGTCTGGCGCAGGGAGGCCGCGAGGACGTCGTGGATGACGGAGGTGGAGTCTCCCAGCAGCTGGGAGACGATCAACATCGCCATCCCGAGCGCCGGGGCGGCGGGCGACAGGGGGATCAGCAGGGCGCTGGCGGCGGAGGCCAGGGCCATGATCAGGATGGCGGGGCCTGCCCCCAGGCGCCTGGCCACCGGGGCCGCCAGCCCCGCGCCGATCAGGGCGCCGAGGCCGCCAAAGGCCACGGTGATCCCCAGCATGACGGGCGTCAGCTCGAGGGTGCGCAGAGCAAACAGCACGTAGAGGGCCGCGAAGCCGCCGCCGAACAGGCCGTTGCAGGCGGTCATCACCAGCAGGGGCCGGACGCGGGGCTCGGCCCAGGCGACGCGGAAGCCCTGGGTCAGGTCGGCCACCCAGGGCTGGGGCGCGACGGGCGCAGGCTCGGGCTCGACCTTCCGGATGCCGGCGAGGAAGAGGGCCGAGACCAGATAGGTCACCGCATTGACCGCGATCGCGAAGGGGGCGGTGAGCAGTTGGAAGAGCAGGCCCGCCAGGGCCGGGCCGCCCAGCTCGGCCACCGACTCCGTGGCCGAGAGCCTGGAATTGCCGTCCACCAGCCGCTCGGTTCCGATCAGGGCCGGCAGATAGGCGTGATCGGCCATGTCGAAGAGCACGCTGGCGGCCCCCACCAGGGCGGCGGCGGCCAACACCTGCCACAGGGAGAGCCAGCCCATCCAGGCGGCGATAGGCACGGTGATGAGCACGGCGGCCCGGATCAGGTCGGTGGCGATCAGCACCGGGCGGCGGTGGCGGCGGTCCACGAAGCCGCCGCCCAACAGACCCACGAAGAGGGCCGGGCCATAGGACAGCGCGGCCAGCACGCCGAGCGTCGCCGGGCTGGCCCCCAGGGTCAGGACCGCCGTCATCGGCAGGCCCTCGCGGGTGATGCGGGCGCCGAAGGTGGAGACCGCCTGGGCGGCCCACAGCTTCATGAAATCGCGGTCGCGCGTCAGGGCGACAGGTGGAGGCATTGGGAAGTCCGTCGAGGTGGCTCGGCCGCGCGGGGCCGCGAACCCGCGGCGTGGTGCGGGCGCTGAGGGCGAGCGCGATATTTGTCAGCCGCCTCGGACGCTTGCCTTGGGGCAGGTTGGCCGGGCGGGGACGTGAGGTCAAGCTTGTGGGATTTTCCTCCCCTGTGAAGCGGAGCGGAACGGGGGAGGAAAGGTTGGCTCCGTAGGTCTCGATCAATCGCACGACGCCGTTGGTCAGGCGCTGAGACCGCTGCGCCGTGTCGAGGGCCGCTTCATCGGCGCTGAGGGACTAGGTCTCAGGCGCCCCGACGGCGGACTTGCGGAGGATCCTGCCGGTGAGGGGGAGGGCGGCGGCGACGGTGTTGGAGATGGTCCCGTACTTCCGCACATTGGTGTGCAGGAGGTCCAACCGATGGTCGCTCTCGTCGGTGTCGACGATCAGCTCATAGTCGATGGAGACCATCTTCGGCGGGCTGTCCTGTCGCTCGCCGTGCAGGCGCACCTCCACGCCGCGCAGCTCGAAGGCCAGCAGGGGCGTGACCCGCTCCACGCCCTTGATCATGCAGGCGGCGACGGAGGCCAGGAACAGCTCGGCCGGGTTGAAGGCGTCCGGCCGCCCCTTCACGTCGGTGTCGAGCAGGATCTGGGCCTCCTTCGTCGTCGCCAGGCCGCCATGGGCGTCGACCCTGCGGGCCTCGACCCGATATTCCAGCATGGCGGAGTCCTTTGGTGGATGCGGCGCGACGGCGTCGCTCCGGGCCTTGATAGACCCGCCAGGGTCCACCCACCCTGAGCCAGATCAAAGGGGGGGCCGGCTGCAGCACACGCCAAAAGGCCCCCCGGCATGAGCCGGGGGGCCTGGAGGTCGAGGCCTTGAGGCCTTTGACTAGATGTTCGTGCCGGGGATCGGGGCGGTGATCCCGGCGGGGCGACGCTCGCCATCGGTGTCGAGGCTGTCGTCGCGGCCGTCCTGGTTCATGAAGGAGCGGCTCTCACCATAGCGCTGGCGTTCGCGAACGACTTCATCGGCGGTGTAGGGGGCCGCGTCGTGGTCGAAGCGGCTCCAGCCGCTGGCCCGGTAGTCCGATCCCCGCGTCAGGGCGTCGACACCCTGATGCTGGTTGAGGATCTGATCGACGCGGTCGGCGTCCTCGTCCTTGGCCTTGACGCTGACCAGGGTGCCGCCGCGGCGGACCCCCTCGGCATAGACGTGGGCGTCCTCGTCGGAGTGACCAGCGTCCTTCAGGGCGCCGAGCACGCCACCGGTGGCCGCGCCAGCCGCTGCGCCGGCGGCGGCGCCGACGACGGTGGAGACCAGCCAACCGGCGGCGACCACGGGGCCGAGGCCGGGGATGGCCAGCATGCCGAGGCCGGCCAGCAGGCCGCCGCCGGCGCCGAGCAGGCCGCCCTTGGTGGCGCCCTCGGCCGCGCCTTCAGCGGTCTCGTTGTCGTCGTCGAGGTCGGCCTTGTCGTGGCGATGGCCCTCGTGCCAGTTGTCAGCGTTGCTCGCCACCAAGCTGATATCGTTGTGGGAAATGCCCGCGCGTTCCAGTTCGGAGACGGCGGTCATGGCTTCGGTGTGGCTGTTGAATAGACGTGAGACAGTGCGGCTCATGGTGAGCTCCTAAGCTTTGAGGTTAGCGGGCGGTGACGGCGCCCTTGAAGTCGAGCGACACGTCCATGGACTTGCCGTCCTTCATGGCCTTGGCGGTCCAGATGCCGTCGGCGCCCTTCATCAGGCCGGTGACGTCGGTGTAGCCGGCCTTCTCGATGTGGCCCTTGGCCTGGCCTTCGGTGAAGGAGTTGGAGGCCGCCTCGGGGGCGACGTCCGAGGCCGTGGCGCCGGCGTCCACCGCGTCGTTGGCGGCGGGCGGCGAGACAGCGCCCCCGGCGGCCATGGCGTTGGCGCTGGCGTCGCTGGCGGCGGCCGAGGTGTCGGTCGCGGTTTCCGACGCGGGCTTGGAACAGGCCCCCATGAGGGCCAGGGTCAGAGCGGCGCCCGCAAGGGCCCCCATTGCATTTCGCATGAACGTTTCTCCGGAGATTGAGGCCCAACCAGCGCCTCAAACCCGGTGTTCGTTCCGACAGCCCAGCTTGAAATCTACGGGCGGCGTCGCTTCACCCCAGCAGGGTTTCGATCACCTGGGCCACGCCGTCGTCCTCGTTGGCGGCGGTCGTCTCGCGGGCGGCGGCCAGCACCGCGGCGTGAGCGTTGGCGACGGCGACACCGCGGCCGGCGGCCATCAGCATGGGAATGTCGTTGGGCATATCCCCGAAGGCGATGATCTCGTGGGCCTCGATCCCCAGATCGGCGCCCAGGTGGAGCAGGCCGCTGGCCTTGGACACGCCAAGGGCGCCGAACTCCACGAAGGGGGCGCCCGAATGGGTGACGGCCACGCGGTCGCCGGCCAGGGACCGGATCAGGGCGTGCAGATCGTCGATCTCGTGGGCGGGATGGTGGACCAGGATCTTGACCAGGTCCTCGTCGCAGAGGCTGTGGACGGGCTCCACCCGGGGCTCGTGGTGGTGAACGAAGCCGTCGAACATGGAGAGCGGGAAGGCGTCCTCGCGGCCCACCTTGTGGCCGTGCTCGGTGGCGAAGCTGAAGTCGGGGTCGGACCGGCGCAGTTCGCCGATCAGCTCCAGGGCCACCGCCGTGGGCAGGGCCTCATGACGCATCACCCGGGCCTCGGTCAGGTCGTAGAGCAGGGCGCCGTTGGAGCAGACCGCCATGCCGGTAATCCCCAGGTCGTCGGCGATGTGGTGGACATCCCGCGGCGGCCGGGCGGTGACGAAGGCCACGGCGATGCCGGCTTCGCGCGCATTGGCGAGGGCTTGCCGCGTGCGCGCCGAGATCGAGCCGTCCCGCCGCAGCAGGGTGCCGTCGAGGTCGGTGGCTATGAGGCGGATCATGGTCGTTTTTGATCGCGCGGCGGGAGTCGGTCAAGCCACGAGAGGTGTGGCGCGGGGCCGCCCCCACCAGAGGGTGCAGGAGATCTCGAAGGTGACCTTGCCGTCCCGGGCATAGGGGGCGACGACGGCGCGCAGGTCGGCGTCGAAGCCCTCGGCGTGGGCGCCCATCTTGGCGCGGGACCAGGTGGCCCGCGAATGCTCGGCCTCGATCAGGTCGTCGACGGCTTGGGTGACGGGGGCGGTGAAGACCTCGGTGGCGGCCAGGTCGAACCAGGGCTGGTGGCCGATGATGCGGGCGGTGTGCGCCGGGTCCTGCCACTGGCCGCCCAACTTGCCGACCCAGTCGACGATGGTCTGGTCCCAGGCCTTGATCCACGGCGCGTCCGCTGGCCCGTCGCCGCCGAGGATGGCCATGACGCCGTCCGAGGCGATGGCGGCGGCGAGGTGGGGGAACAGCCGCGGGGCGTCCATCCAGTGGATGCTGGCGCCAGCGGTGATCAGGTCGAGGCCGGCAGGGAGGGGGAGGTCCTCAGCCAAGGCCTCCGTCCAGGCGATATGCGGGTTGGCGCCGGCGTCCAGGGTCTGGGCCAGGCGCAGCATGGCGGCCGAGGGATCGACGGCCAGGACCTCGGCGAAATGGGGCGCGAGGGTGAGGGTCAGCTTGCCGGGGCCGCAGCCGAGGTCGAGCAGGCGGTCGCGGCCGGGGGTGAGCGCCAGCAGGCGGTCGAACAGGGCGGGCGGATAGGGCGTGCGGTGGACATAGGCCGCCACGACGCCCTCGTCCTCGAATTCGGCGCCGGTGTTCTGGGCTGCTGTCGCGGCCATGTTCGCCTCCCCTGGCTTTGATCTGACCTTGGGGCTTGTTGGGAGGCTGGCAAGTGGGCTGTGCCCCGATAAGCTCACCCCATGTGCGACACCCTGGTAGCCCTGGCCTCCGAGACCCCGCGCGGGAAGCTGCTGTTCGCCAAGAACAGCGACCGGGAGCGCAACGAGGCCCAGGTGCTGGAGATGCATCCGCGGCGGACGGGCGGCGGGGATCTGAAGCTCACCTACATCACCATCCCCGACGTGGCGCAGACCCAGGCGGTGTTGATCAGTCGGCCCTGCTGGATGTGGGGGGCGGAGATGGGCGCCAATGAGCATGGGGTGGTGATCGGCAACGAGGCGCTGCATGCCCGCGTCCCGGCCCAGCGCAAACGGGCGCTGACGGGGATGGATCTGGTGCGGCTGGGGCTGGAGCGGGGCGCGAGCGCGGGTGAGGCGCTGGCGGTGATCATCGGCCTGCTCGAGCGGTACGGCCAGGGCGGCGACTGCGGCCACCTGGGGCGGTTTTACTATCACAACGGCTTCATCATCGCAGACCGCGCCGAGGCCTATGTGCTGGAGACGGTGGGGCGCGACTGGGTGGTGGAGAAGGTCGCCGGGCGGCGGTCGTTGTCCAACGCCTATTCGATCGGAGCCGACTGGTCGGCGATCAGTCCGGGGCTGGCGGCGCAGGGGGCCGGGCGGTTCGACGTGGCGGCCCAGCTGATCGACGCGGCGCGCGACGCCATAAGCTTCGGCCGCGGACGCTGCGCGCGGGGGCAGGCGCTGCTGGACGGGGCGGGCGCGGCCCTGACCCCCGGAGCGATGATGGCCATCCTGCGCGACCACGGGGAGACGGCCGACTGGAGCCCGGCCAATACGGTGGGGCGGACAATCTGCATGCACGCCGCGCAAGGGCCGCGCCGCAGCCAGTCGGTGGCCTCGATGGTGTCGGAAGTCGGGAGCGAGCGCGCCGTGCATTGGGTGACCGCCACCTCGGCGCCCTGCACCAGCCTGTTCAAGCCGGTGCTGTTCGAAGCCGGCCCGCCGCCGGTGGGGCCGGCGCCCACCGACACCTATGACGGCGAGAGCCTGTGGTGGCGGCATGAGCGGCTGCACCGGGCCCTGCTGGCCGATCATGCGGCGGGCATGGCGCTGATCGCCGACGAACGGGACGCGCTGGAGGCGGGGTTCCGGGCGCGGATCGACGCGGCCGATGATCTGCCCGCCGCCGTCGCCCACTGCTGGCGGGAGGCCGCCCAGGCCGAGGCCCGCTGGGCGGCGGCGCTCAAGCCTGCACGGTCGGGCGGCTCAGCCTACGCCCGGAGCTGGGCGCGGCTGAACCGCGTGGCGGCGCTGCCGCGTCAGCCCATCGGGTAGAGGATTTCCTTGGAGATGGCGTCGATCTTCGACAGCACTTCGGCCGACAAGGTGACGTCGGCGGCGGCGAAGATGTCGGGGAGTTGCTCTTCCTTGGAGACGCCGACGATGGTGGAGGCGACGAAGTCGTGCTGCTTGCTCCAGGCGGTGGCCAGGGTGACAGGCGACATCCCGGCCTCGGCGGCGACGGCGGCGAAGCGTTCGGTGGAGGCCAGGGACTTCTCGTTGACGAAGCGCTGGGCCATCACCGCCTGGCGGCCGCCGAGCGCGATGTAGCGGGAGAAGCGCGCGCCCTCCGGGGTCGCCCCGCCCTGGTACTTGCCCGAGAGCACGCCGCCGGCCAGGGGCGAGAAGGGGATCAGGCTGACGCCCTCCTGGCGACAGGCCTGAGCCAGCTCGTCCTCAAAGCGGCGGTTGTTGAGGCTGAAATTGTTCTGGATGGTCTGGTAGCGGGCGACGCCGAGGCGGTCGGAGGTCGCCACGCTCTTCATCAGGCCCCAGGTGGTCTCGTTGCTGCAGCCGATGGTGCGCACCTTGCCCTCGCGGATCAGCTCGTCGAGGGTCTCCATCGTCTCGTCATAGGCGACGCCGTGGTCGGGCCAGTGGGTCTGGTAGAGGTCGATATAGTCGGTGCCCAGGCGCTTGAGGCTGGCCTCGACGGCGCGGGTGATGTTGTGGCGGTCGAGCGCGGTCATGCCGGCCCGCTGGGCGCCCTTGATCCAGCCGTGGCTGGGGCCGCAGACCTTGGTGGCGAGGATCACCTCGTCGCGGCGCTTGGTTTTCAGCCAGCGGCCGACGATTTCTTCGGTGCGACCGGCCCATTCCTCGCTGGGCGGCACCGGATAATTCTCGGCGGCGTCGAAGAAGTTGATCCCGGCCTCCAGCGACTTGTCGAGGATGCGGTGGGACTCCGCCTCATCCACCTGGGAGCCGAAGGTCATGGTCCCCATGCAGATCTTGGAGACGACGATGGCGCTCTTGCCGAGGCGATGGGTCTGCATGAAGGGGTCCTTGAAATGGGAGCGTGGCCTGGGCCGGCGTCAATGCCGCGCAGATAGGCGCAAGGTCCCGGAGCGCGCAAGCGGGCGGCTGGCGGTCCCGGGCCGAACGTGATTGCCTGGGCTCGCCAAGGAGATCCCGAGCATGAGCGCCGACTTCGGAGACAACCACCCGGATTTCGCGGCGTGGTGGATGCCGTTCACCGCCAACCGGCAGTTCAAGGCCGATCCGCGGCTGCTGACGGAGGCCAGCGGCATGTACTACCGCGCCGCGGACGGGCAGGAGGTGCTGGACGGGACCTCGGGCCTGTGGTGCGTCAACGCCGGCCACGGGCGGGCGGAGATCGCCGAGGCGGTGGCCCGCCAGCTGATGACGCTGGATTTCGCGCCCTCGTTCCAGATGGGCCATCCGATCGGGTTCGAGTTCGCGCAAGCCCTGACGAAGATCGCGCCGGCCGGCCTGGACCGGGTGTTCTTCACCAACTCTGGCTCGGAGTCGGTGGACACCGCGCTGAAGATCGCCATGGCCTATCACCGGGCGCGCGGTGAGGGGCAGCGGGTCAAGCTGATCGGGCGGGAGAAGGGATATCACGGGGTGGGCTTCGGTGGCCTGTCGGTGGGTGGGCTGGTGAACAACCGGCGCAGCTTCGTCACCCTGCCAGGGGTGGACCACCTGCCGTCGACCTATGACCTGGCGCGCAACGCCTTCTCGCGCGGCCTGCCGGTCCATGGGGCGGAAAAGGCCGACGCCCTGGAGGGGCTGATCGCCCTGCACGGGGCCGAGACCATCGCCGCGGTGATCGTCGAGCCGGTGGCGGGGTCGGCCGGCGTGCTGCCGCCGCCGGTGGGCTATCTGGCGCGCCTGAGGGAGATCTGCGACCGGCACGGCATCCTGCTGATCTTCGACGAGGTGATCACCGGGTTCGGGCGGGTCGGCGCGGCCTTCGCGTCCCAGGCCTTCGGGGTGACGCCGGACATCATGACCACGGCCAAGGGCCTGACCAACGGGGTCATTCCCATGGGGGCGGTGTTCGTGCGCCGTGCGGTGCACGACGCGGTGGTGCAGGGTCCGGAGGGCGCGATCGAGTTCTTCCACGGCTACACCTATTCCGGCCATCCCGTGGCCTGCGCGGCTGGGCTGGCGGTGCTGGAGATCTATGCCCGAGAGGAGCTGTTCGGCCGGGTCGCGGCCCTCGCGCCGCTGTGGGAGGCGGCGCTGCACGCGCTGCGCGCCGCGCCCCACGTCATCGACATCCGCAATGTGGGCCTGATGGGCGCCATCGAGCTGTCGCCCCGCGACGGAGCGCCCGGCGCGCGGGGCTATGAGGTGCTGGTGAGCGCGCTGAAGGCGGGCCTGCTGGTGCGGGCCACGGGGGACACCATCGCGCTGTCGCCGCCGCTGATCATCTCGCAGGCGGAGATCGACAAGCTGACCGGGATCCTGGGCGGCGTGCTGGCGGCGATCGCCTGAGCACGGCTATAGAAGGGCCGCCCTTCGGAGAGCCCCATGCCCCACACCGTGCTGATCTCCCACCCCATGCTGTCGCTCATGCAGGCGAGGCTGGAGGCGAAGGGCTACCGGGTCGTGCGGCGCTGGGAGATGGCCGACGGGGAGGCCCAGGCGGTGGACGCCATCGTCCATGCCGGCGAGATCTACCTGACCGCCGACTTTCTGGAGAGCCTGACCAACCTCAAGCTGATCGCCAATGTCAGCGTCGGCTATGACGGGGTCGACGTGCCCTGGTGCCGGGCGCGGGGGATCGAAGTGTCCCACGCCGACGGGCTGAACGCCGAGGACGTGGCCGACCATGCGCTGGGCCTGCTGATCGGCGGCTGGCGCAACATCGTGGCCGGCGACCGGATGCTGCGGGCGGGGCGCTGGAACCATGACCGCCTGGAGATCGGGCCGGGGCTGAAGGGCCAGCGCGTGGGGATCATGGGGCTGGGCCATATCGGCGTGGCGGTGGCCAGGCGGGTGGAGGCCTTCGGCATGACGGTGGCCTGGTGGGGACCCAACGAAAAGCCGGGCGCCGCCTGGCCCCGGGCCGAGAGCCTGCTGGCGCTCGCCCAGGACAGCGACATCCTGGTGGTGGCCTGCCGCGCCGATGTGTCCAACCGCCAGGCGGTGAACGCCGAGGTGATCGAGGCGGTGGGTCCCAAGGGGATGATCGTCAATGTCGCGCGGGGCTCGGTGATCGACGAGGACGCCCTGATCGCGGCGCTGAAAGCGGGCCGGCTCGGTCGGGCGGGCCTGGATGTGTTCGCCACCGAGCCGACGCCGGCAGAGCGCTGGGAGGGCGTGCCGAACACGGTGCTGACCCCGCACAGCGCCGGGGGCACAGTGGATTCCCTGCCCTCGATGATCGGTCAGACCTTCGAGAACCTGCGCCGCCACTTCGCCGGCGAGGCCCTGCTGAGTCCGGTCGCCTAGGAGGCAGGATCATGGCCAAAGTCCTTGGAATCGGTGGGGTTTTCTTCAAAACCTCAGACCCCGCCGCCGTGGCCGCCTGGTACCATCGGGTGCTGGGATTCGGCGGCGGCCCGTGGCCGGGCGCCATGTGGCCGCACGGGGACAAGGGCTACACCCTCTGGTCGCCGTTCAAGGCCGACACCACATATTTCGAGCCCTCGGCCTCGCCGTTCATGATCAATTTCATCGTCGATGATATGGACGGGGTGCTGGCCCGCGCCGCCGCCGAAGGGGTTGAACCCACCGGTCGCGACGACTCCGATCCCAACGGGCGCTTCGCCTGGCTGATGGATCCGGCTGGTCTGAAGATCGAACTCTGGGAGCCGGCGGTCGCCCCTCCCGAGGCTTGACATAAAGACATAAAGATATCTTTATGTGCCAATGAGTCTTTCAGCGATCCAGGCTGTGGAAGTGTTGCGCGCGGCGGGCGAACCGACCCGCCTGCGCATCCTCGCCCTGCTGTCCCACGAGGAACTGGCGGTCCTGGAGCTGTGCAAGGTTCTGGACCAGAGCCAGCCCCGTGTCTCGCGGCACCTGAAGCTGCTGGCCGAGGCCGGTCTGGTGGAGCGGTTCCCGGACGGGGCCTGGGTCTTCTACCGCCTGGTGGCCGGCGGCCTGGCGCGTCGGCTGGCCGACGAGACCTTGGCGGTGGTGGACCTCGCAGACCCCATCCTGGCCCGCGACGCCGAGCGGCTGCAGGCCGTGCGCGCCGAACGCTCCACGGAGGCCGGGGAATACTTCGCCCGCAACGCCGCGCGCTGGGACGAGATCCGCTCGCTCTACGTGTCGGAGACCGACGTCGAGGCCGCGGTTCTGGAGGCCGCCGGCCCCGGACCCTTCAAGCGTCTGGTGGACCTGGGTTCCGGCACCGGCCGCATGCTGACCCTGCTGGGGCCGCATGCCCAAGCCGCCGTTGGGCTGGATCTGTCGCAGCAGATGCTGAACATCGCGCGCCGGCATGTCGCCGACGCCGGACTGGAGCGCTGCGAGCTGCGCCACGGGGACATCTTCGGCACCCGCCTGCCGGGCCAGAGCGCCGATCTGGTGGTGGTCCACCAGGTGCTGCACTATCTGGGCGATCCCGCCGCCGCCGTGCGCGAAGCCGCGCGACTGGTGGCCGAGGACGGCCGACTGATCATTGTCGACTTTGCGCCCCACAGCCTGGAGTTCCTGCGCGAGCAGCACCAGCACCGCCGCCTCGGTTTCGCCGAGGCCGAGATGGAGCGGTGGCTGAACGAGGCGGGCCTGACCAAGGTCCGCGCCGCCGCCCTGCCGCCCGCCCGGGGCGAGGGTCTGACCGTCAAGATCTGGACCGCCGAGCGCGTCCGAAAAGCTGTAAGGAGCGCCGCATGAGTCCGCTGGAAACCGCGCTGGGACCGGTGGCGCGCGCCGGCGCCGGCCTGGCCAAGCGCCCCTCCGTCTCCTTCGAATTTTCGCCGCCCAAGGGGCCCAAGAGCGAGGAGAGCCTGTGGGAGGCCATCCGGCGGCTCGAGCCCCTGAACCCATCCTTCGTGTCGGTGACCTATGGCGCCGGCGGTTCGACCCGGGACCGCACCCACCGCACGGTGGTCCGGATGCTGCACGAGACCACCCTGCGCCCCGCCGCCCACCTGACCTGCGTGGAAGCCTCCCGCGCCGAGGTGGACGAGGTGATCCAGGACTATTGGGACGCGGGGATCCGGCACATCGTGGCCCTGCGCGGCGACCCGCCGGGATCGCTGGGCGGAGCCTATACGCCCCGCGCCGATGGCTATCAGAACGCCACGGAGCTGACCGCCGGCATCCGTGCGATCGGCGACTTCGACGTCAGCGTCGGGGTCTATCCGCAGATCCACCCGGAAAGCCCGTCGGTGGACCATGACATCGACGTGCTGAAAGCCAAGATCGACGCCGGGGCCACCCGGGCGATCAGCAACTTCTTCTTCGACATCGACGGCTACCTGCGGTTCGTCGAGAAGATCCGCAAGGCTGGCGTCACCATCCCGATCCTGCCGGGCGTCATGCCGGTGAGCGGCTATGAGGGGCTGAAGAACATGTCCCAGCGCATCGGCGTCACCTTGCCGGGCTGGCTGGGCAATCTGTTCGAGGGGCTCGACGACGACGTCGAGACCCGCAAGCTGCTCGCCTGCTCCGTCGCCGCCGAGATGTGCGCGCGGCTGGTGGAGGAGGGGTTCTCAGACCTGCATTTCTATACCCTGAACAGGGCCGACCTCGTTTACGCCATCTGCCGGGTGCTGGGCGTGCGGGAAGAGCCGACGGAGAAAGCCGCATGAGCCTGCGCTCAGAACGTATTGAAAAGCTGAAACAAATTTCGCGTGAGCGCGTGTTGATTCTGGACGGCTCCTGGGGGGTGATGTTCCAGAAGCGCAAGCTGGATGAGGCCGACTATCGGGGCGAGCGGTTCCAGGACCATCCCGGCCAGCTGAAGGGCAACAACGACATCCTGTGCCTGACGCGGCCCGATATCGTCGGCGACCTGCACGATCAGTACTACGCCGCCGGCGCCGACATCAGCGAGACCAACACCTTCTCGGCGACCACGATCGCCCAGGCCGACTACGAGCTGGAGAGCGCGGTCCGCGACATCAACTTCGAGGGCGCGCGGATCGCCCGCGAGCGGGCCGACGCCTGGACCGCCAGGGAGCCGCACAAGCCGCGCTTCGTGGCCGGCTCGGTGGGGCCGCTGAACAAGATGCTGTCGATGTCCTCGGACGTAAACGATCCGGGCGCGCGGCTGGTGACCTTCGACGAGGTCTACGTCGCCTACCGCGAACAGATGATCGCCCTGCACGACGGCGGGGTGGACATGTTCCTGATCGAGACCATCACCGACACGCTCAACTGCAAGGCCGCCATCAAGGTGATCCTGGACATGGAGGATGAGGGCTACGAGCCCCTGCCGATCTGGATCTCCGGAACCATCACCGACCGGTCGGGCCGCACGCTATCGGGCCAGACGGTGGAGGCTTTCTGGAACTCGGTGAAGCACGCCAAGCCCTTCGCCATCGGCCTGAACTGCGCGCTGGGCGCCGACCTGATGCGGCCGCACATCGCCGAGCTCAGCCGCGTCGCCGACACCCTGGTGAGCGCCTATCCCAACGCCGGCCTGCCCAACGCCTTTGGCGAGTACGACGAGGAGGCCCACCAGACGGCGCACGAGCTGCACGAGTGGGCGTCGCGCGGCCTGGTCAACATCCTGGGCGGCTGCTGCGGCACCACGCCCGACCACATTCGCCACGTCGCCGAGGCGGTGAAGGGTGTTAAGCCCCGGCAGATTCCGGAACGCCCCAAGGCCATGCGGCTGGCCGGGCTGGAGCCCTTCGAACTGGCGTAAGAGTTTCGCGTCCTTCTCCCCTTGCGGGAGAAGGTGGCCTGCGGCAGCAGGTCGGATGAGGGGTTGCACCGACCCATCCGCCGACCGCCGTCGAACACCTGGATAGTTTTGAGAGACCCCTCATCCGACCCCGCGCCGCGGGGCCACCGTCGAGAGCGAGCCGGACATGTCCGGCCATGCGGATCGCAAGAGCGAGCCGCCGCTCTCAACCCCACAAGGGGCGAAGGACGAGAGGGGACAAGAGAGCGGAATCGATGCGACCTATCTTCATAAATGTCGGCGAGCGGACCAACGTCACCGGCTCGGCCAAATTCCGTAAGCTGGTCGCCGAGGGGGACTATCCGGCGGCGCTGAGCGTGGCGCGCCAGCAGGTGGACGCCGGCGCCTCGGTGATCGACATCAACATGGACGAGGGGCTGCTGGACAGCGTCGCGGCCATGAAGACGTTCCTCAACCTGATCGCCGCAGAGCCGGACATCGCCCGGGTGCCGATCATGATCGACTCTTCCAAGTGGGAGGTGATCGAGGCGGGCCTGAAGTGCGTCCAGGGCAAGGCCATCGTCAATTCGATCTCCATGAAGGAGGGCGAGGACAAGTTCCGTCGCGAGGCGACCCTGTGCCGCAAGTTCGGTGCGGCGGTGGTCGTCATGGCCTTCGACGAGGACGGGCAGGCCGACAACCTCGAGCGGCGCACGCAGATCTGCGAGCGGGCCTACCGGATCCTCGTCGACGAGGTCGGTTTCCCCGCCGAGGACATCATCTTCGACCCCAACGTCTTCGCCGTCGCCACCGGCATCGAGGAGCACGCCAACTACGGCGTCGACTTCATCGAGGCGACCCGCTGGATCAAGCAGAACCTGCCCGGCGCGATGGTGTCGGGCGGTGTGTCCAACGTGTCGTTCTCGTTCCGCGGCAACAACGCGGTCCGCGAGGCGATTCACGCGGTCTTCCTGTTCCACGCGATCGCCGCCGGCATGGACATGGGCATCGTCAACGCGGGCGCCCTCGTCGTCTACGACGAGATCGACCCCGTGCTGCGCGAGCGGATCGAGGACGTCATCCTCAACCGTCGGCCCGATGCCACTGAGCGCCTGCTCGAGATAGCCAGTGACCACCACGGCGAGGGCACCATCGCCGAGGGTGCTGACGAGGCCTGGCGCAGCCTGCCGGTGGGGGAGCGCATCACCCACGCCCTGGTGAAGGGGATCGACGACTACGCCGAGACCGACACCGAGGAGCTGCGGCAGCTCATCGAGGCGCGCGGCGGCCAGCCGATCGAGGTCATCGAGGGCCCGCTGATGGCCGGCATGAACGTCGTCGGCGACCTGTTCGGGGCCGGCAAGATGTTCCTTCCGCAGGTGGTGAAGTCCGCTCGCGTCATGAAGAAGGCGGTCGCCTACCTCATCCCGTTCATCGAGGCCGGGAAGCACCCTGACGACGCGGCGCGCAGCAACGGCACCGTCGTCATGGCCACCGTGAAGGGCGACGTCCACGACATCGGCAAGAACATCGTCGGCGTGGTCCTGCAGTGCAACAACTACGACGTCATCGACCTCGGCGTCATGGTGCCGGCGCAGAAGGTTCTCGACGCCGCGAAGGAGCACGGCGCCGACATCATCGGGCTCTCCGGGCTGATCACGCCGTCGCTCGACGAGATGGTCTCCTTCGCCAGCGAGATGCAGCGCCAGGGCCTCACGATCCCGCTCCTCATCGGCGGCGCGACCACCTCGCGCGCGCACACCGCGGTCAAGGTCGACCACAAGTACGACGGGCCGGTCGTGTGGGTGAAGGACGCCTCGCGGTCGGTGCCCGTCGTGGCAGCGCTGCTCTCGGACGAGCAGCGTCCCGGACTGCTGGCCGACCTCAAGACCGACTACGACAGCCTGCGCGAGCGCTATGCCGCCCGCAGCGAAGCGCGCACGATCCTCCCGCTGGAGCAGGCGCGCGCCAACCGCACGCCCGTCGACTGGTCGTCCTACACCCCACCCGTGCCGCGCACGCTCGGGATCACGGTCTTCGAGGACTTCGACCTCGCCGACCTGCGCTCGTGCATCGACTGGACGCCGTTCTTCAGCTCCTGGGAGCTCAAGGGACGCTTCCCCGACATCCTCAACAACCCCGCCAGCGGCGAGGCCGCCCGCAAGCTCTACGACGACGCGCAGGAGATGCTCGACCGCATCGTCGACGAGAAGTGGCTGACCGCGAAGGGCGTCGTCGGTCTCTTCCCGGCAGCCGTCGTGGGCCACGACGACATCGAGGTCTACGACCACTCCGGCGACTCCGGCGAGGTGCTGCAGGTCCTGCGCCAGGTCCGCCAGCAGACCGAGCACCGCCCCGGTGTCCCGCACCGCTCGCTCGCCGACTTCGTCGCGCCCCGCGAGACGGGCCTCGCGGACCACGTCGGCGCCTTCGCGGTCACCGCCGGTCTCGGGTCCCAGGATCGCGTCCGGGCCTTCAAGGAGGAGCTCGACGACTACAGCGCCATCCTGCTCGAGGCCCTCGCGGACCGCCTCGCCGAGGCCTTCGCCGAGCGGCTCCACCAGCGGGTCCGCACCGAGCTGTGGGGCTACGCCGCTGACGAGGAGCTCGACAATGAGCAGCTCATCAAGGAGACCTACGTCGGCATCCGTCCTGCGCCGGGCTACCCCGCCTGCCCCGAGCACACCGAGAAGGCGACGATCTGGGAGCTGCTCGACGTCGAGGCGCGCACCGGCATCGCGCTGACCGAGAGCATGGCCATGTGGCCCGGTGCGTCGGTGAGCGGCCTGTACTTCAGCCACCCGCAGTCGCAGTACTTCGTCGTCGGCGCTCTCGGTCGCGACCAGGTCACCGACTACGCCGCCCGCAAGGGCTGGACGGTGGCCGAGGCCGAGCGCTGGCTGGCCCCGAACCTCGGCTACCGCACTGACGACGAGTGACCCTCGCCGTGACTGCCCGGGTGACCGGACCGGCTGCGGTCCTGTGGGACATGGACGGCCTGCTCGTCGACAGCGAGCCGCTCTGGACGGTCGCGGAGGTCGAGCTCGCCGCGCGCCTCGGCGGGGAGTTCACCGACGAGCTCAAGGCCGCGATCGTCGGGACCCGCCTCGAGGTCGCGGTCCCGACGATCCTGCGCTGGTACGACGCTGACGACGGCCCCGACACCGTCGCCGAGACGTCGGCCTGGCTGCTCGCCCGCATGGTGGAGCTGTTCGAGGTCGACCTGCCGCTGCTGCCGGGGGTGGCCGGTCTGCTCGCGTCACTGCGCGACGCGGGCGTCCCGCTCGCGCTCGTCTCGTCGTCCTACCGGGTGCTCGTCGACGCCGTGCTGGCCCACGGGATCGGTCCCTTCGACGTGACCGTCGCGGGCGACGAGGTCGAGCAGGGCAAGCCGCACCCGGAGCCCTACCTGACGGCCGCGGCGCGGCTGGGGGTCGACCCGCGCGACTGCGTCGTCATGGAGGACTCGCCCGCCGGGGTGGCGGCCGGCGAGGCAGCCGGCTGCGCCGTCGTCGCCGTACCGTCGGTGCCCGGTGTGTCCTTCGCCCCCGCCCCGCGCCGCCTGGTGGTCCCCTCGTTGGCAGCCGTCACCCTCGACGCCCTCCACACCCTCGTTGCGTCATAACTGCACAAGCCTGGCAGCTCCTGAGCCGCTATGACGTTGCGGAGGGAATCAGTCGTAGATGTCGGGGTTGTCCTTGGAGATGCGCTCCCAGATCGGCTGGAACTGGAACCAGCCGGCGAACTCGAAGCCGACCTGCCCGCGGGTCTGCTCCGCGGCGTCGTGCGGGATCTGGCGGGGCGTGCCGGCGGCGTAGGCCATGAGCTGGGCCTGGGCGGTGCGCTCGAGGGTGAGGAACCACCAGGCGGCGCTGTCGACGGTCTCGCCGACCGTGAGCATCCCGTGGTTGCGCAGGATGACCGCCTTGTGGGCACCGAGGGAGGCGCCGATCTTCTTGCCCTCCTCGGGGTCGAGCACGACGCCGGTGTAGTCCTCGTGGATGCCGATGTCGTCGTAGAAGGCGCAGGCGTCCTGGGTGATGGGCTCGACGGTCATCGGCAGCGACGACAGCGTCTTGCCGTAGGGGCCGTGGGCGTGGGCCGCGGCGATGACGTCGGGGCGGGCGGCGTGGACCGCGCAGTGGATGGCGACGGCCGCGCCGTTGACCGCGCGGGTGCCCTCGACGACGTTGCCGGCGTGGTCGACGCGCACCAGGTCGGACTGCTTGATCATCGAGAAGTGCATCCCGAAGGGGTTCACCCAGTAGGAGTCGGTGTGCTCGGGGTCGCGCGCCGTGACGTGACCGGCGACGCCCTCGTCGAGCCCGGCCTTCGAGAACATCCGGAACGCCGCAGCGAGGCGGACCTTGCGGTGGTAGCGCTCCTCCTCGACGGTGTCGTAGGTGACCGGCAGCGGCATCGTCAGCTGCGGGCCGACGGCCAGCGAGGCGACGTCGTCGGGCAGGTGCGCGGCGGTGACCAGCTCGTCGGCGTGAGCGGCAGCGGTGTCGGTCGTCATGTCGTCCTCCGGGAGGGGCTGTGGTGCGTGGCCCCAGTGTGCCGCACGTGTCACGTCGTGGCGATGGCCTGCAGCACGTCGAGCCGGGCGGCGCGACGTGCGGGGAGGACCGCCGCGACGACCCCAGCGACGGCGGCGGCGAGCGCGAAGAGCGCGAAGCGGCCGACCGGCACCTGCAGCTCGGTGATGCCGTCGTCGGCGAGCGCGCGCTGCACGGCGATCCCCAGGGCGGTGCCCACGACGAGTCCGAGCGCGGTGCCGAACAGCGACACGACGACCGCCTCGACCCTGACCATCCGGCGCATCTGCGGCCGGGCCAGGCCGACGGCGCGCAGCAGGCCGAGCTCCCGGGTCCGCTCCAGGACCGACAGCGCAAGGGTGTTCACGATGCCGAGCACCGCGATGAGGATCGACAGCAGGAGCAGCACGCTGATGATCGTGAGGACCACGTCGATGTTGCCCGCAACGTCGTCGGCGAACTCGCCGCCGGTGGCGGCCTCCACCGTCGGGAACGCCTCGAGGGAGGTGTCCACCGCGGTGCGCAGCTCGGCGGCGGACACCCCGTCCGCGGCGTTGACCAGCACGACGCCGTCGAGGTCGGTGGCGAAGTCCGCGCCGGCGGTGGCGTCGAGCAGGTAGGGCCCGACCAGCTGGTTGTCCGCGTAGACGCCTCCGACCCGGTAGTCGCGCACGGCACCGCGGGCGAAGGTCACCGGCGCCGTGTCACCCGTCGACAGCCCGCGGGCCTCCGACTCGGACTCCGACAGCAGCAGTACGCCCGGCGCGAGGCTGAGGTCGCCGTCGACCTCGTCCAGCGTCAGGCTCCGATCGAGCGCGGCGTCCGACACCGCGGTGACGAAGGTGACCTGCTCGCCGATCTGGACGAGGTCGAAGCGCAGGACGTCGGCCGTCTCGACCTCGTCAAGGTCCTTCAGGGTCGCAGCCACAGCGGCCGAGAAGCCGTCGAACCTGCCCTTCTGCTGGACCACCAGGTCTGCCCCGACGGCGCCCTGGACGATCTTCTCGACGGTCGCCTTGGCCGACGAACCGAGGATGGACACGGCGCTGACCAGCGCGAGGCCGATCATCAGCGCGGCCGCGGTCGAGGCCGACCGGCGCGGGTTGCGCATCGCGTTGAGCCGGCCCAGGCGACCGGGCACACCGCGGGCTAGCGGGGCGCCGAGGAGCCGTGCGGCGGGCCGGGACAGCAGCGGCGACAGGCCGGCGACCCCCAGGAAGGCCAGCACGGCACCGAGCCCGAGCACGGCGAGCTCGCCCTGCAGGCCCACCCCGATGGCCACGACCCCCAGCACGAGCAGCCCCGCGCCGATCGTCGACCCGCGCCGCAGCGAGTGCTCCGGGGCTACCGCGTCGCGCATCGCGGCGACCGGCGGCACGGCAGAGGCCCGACGCGCGGGGAGCAGTGCCGCCACGGCGGTCACGACGATGCCGACCACGAAGCAGGCGACGACGGTGGAGGTCTGCACGACCAGGTCGCCCTGGGGCAGCGAGCCGCCGACGGCCCGGATGAGGCCCTGCAGGCCGACAGCGACGAGCAGTCCGGTGCCGAGGCCCACGACCGACGCGACGAAGCCGACGACGAGCGCCTCCACGAGGACGCTGCGGATCACCTGGCCGCGGCTGGCACCGAGCGCCCGCAGGAGCGCGAGCTCGCGCTGGCGCTGCGCGACGAGCATCGTGAAGGTGTTGAAGATGAGGAAGCCGCCGACGAACAGCGAGATGCCGGCGAAGACGAGCAGGAAGGTGTTGACGAAGCCGAGCGCGTCCTTGATGTCACCTGCGGTCTCGTCGGCGCTCTGCTCACCCGTGACGGCCTCGGTGCCCGCGGGCAGTACCGCGGCGACCCGGTCGCGCAGCTCCTCCCGAGACACGCCGTCCTCGGCCGCGGCGCGCACCACGTCGTACTCACCCGGTCGTCCGAGCAGCTGCTCCGCGACCCCCTGGTCGAGCGCGACGATGCTCGTCCCGGCGAGGTTGTCGTTCTCCCCGAAGCCGAAGACGCCGCTGACCGTGAGCTCCTTGCGGCCCTGGGCCAGGATGACGCTGACGGTGTCGCCGACCTCGAAGCCGGTGGCCTCGGAGGTCGCGGCGTCGAGCGCGACCTCACCCGGGCCCTCTGGGGCCTCACCGGAGCGCAGGGTGAACGACGACGTCAACGGGTCGGCGTCGTAGTTGAGCCCGAAGGTGGGTGCGCCCCCGGTGCTGTAGGGCTCGCCGTCGGCGTCGACGACCTGGGCGTAGCCGGACACGTCGCCGACCACCGCGGTGACGCCGTCGACCGCCCGGATCGTGTCGAGCACGGACACGGGCACGGGTTGCCGGGCGGCCTCGCCCTGGTTGCCGGCGTCGAAGGCCTCCTTGCCGCGGACCTCCACGGCGGTCTTGGCGTTGACGCTCGCGAACAGCTCGTCGAAGACCCGGCCCAGGGTGTCGGTGAGCACGAGCGAGCCACTCACGAAGGAGACGCCGAGCACGATCGCGGTCGCGGACAGCAGGAGGCGCAGCTTGCGGGCCAGCAGCGACCGGAACGTCGCGCGCAGCACCTCAGGCCTGCTCGAGGGTCTTGAGGGTGTCGAGCACCCGCTCCGCGGTCGGCTCGCGCAGCTCACCGACGAGCCGGCCGTCGGCGAGGAAGACGACCCGGTCGGCGTAGGACGCAGCGACCGGGTCGTGCGTGACCATCACGACGGTCTGGCCGAGGTCCTTGACCGAGCTCCGCAGGAACCCCAGCACCTCCGCGCCGGCGCGTGAGTCGAGGTTGCCGGTGGGCTCGTCGGCGAAGACGACCGCGGGGCGCGACACCAACGCGCGAGCGCAGGCGACGCGCTGCTGCTGCCCGCCCGAGAGCTCCGCCGGACGGTGCCCGAGCCGGTCGCCCAGCCCGACCGCCCGCACCACCTCCTCGAACCACGACGGGTCCACGTCGCGTCCGGCGATGTCCAGCGGCAGCGTGATGTTCTCCCCGGCGGTCAGGGTCGGCAGCAGGTTGAACTGCTGGAAGACGAAGCCGACCCGGTCGCGGCGCAGCGCGGTCAGCGCCTTGTCGGCGCGCTTGTCCTGCCGACGACGCCGCAGCCAGGTCCGCCAGCCACGCACCGGCGGTGGCGAGAGCTCCGACAGGTCGACGTCGCCGACCCAGCTCTGCCCGCTGGTCGCACCGTCGAGCCCGGCCATGACGTGCATCAGGGTCGACTTGCCGGACCCGGACGGCCCCATGATCGCGGTGAACTCGCCGCTCGCGAACTCGAGCGTCACGCCGTCGAGCGCGCGCACCTCGGTGTCGCCGGACCCGTAGACCTTGACCAGGTCGATGGTGCGGGCGGCTGTCGTCACGGTCACTCCCAGTGCTGTCGTCATGCGGGAACCCTGGCCGGGGTCAGGCGGCAGCACACCAGGGCAGGACCCCGAGCGCACCCTGGTTTCCTACCTCAGGGACACGACGGGGGAGTACGCCGGAAACCGCCGGTGCCCGAGTCGTCCCCGTCTGACGCCCCTGTCTACTCCGCTGTGTCCTGCGCCGGGATCGCGGCGGTCGACGACAGCGCCAGCCGGGACACGGCGTCCTCGGGCCAGGCCGGCGGCGTCCCGCCGAACTCCGGGCACAGCGCCTGGTGGTCGCACCAGTCGCAGAGCTTGGACGCCCGCGGCGGGAAGTCGCGCAGCTGCGTGGCCCGCTCGATCGCGGCCCACAGGGCCAGCAGCTTGCGCTCGGTGGCGAGCAGGTCCGCCTCGTCGGGGACGTAGCGCAGGACCTGGGTGTCGCCGAGGTACATCAGCTGCAGCAGCGCCGGGATGCTGCCGCGGGTGCGCCAGATGACGAGCGCGTAGAACTTCATCTGGAACAGGACCTTGCCCTCGTACGCCTCGTTGGGCGAGCGGCCGGTCTTGTAGTCGACGATGCGCAGCCGGCCGTCGGGGGAGACGTCGAGGCGGTCGACGATGCCGCGCAGGCGCAGACCGCCGTCGAGGACGACCTCGACGTAGGACTCCCGCTCGGCCGGCTCGTAGCGCCGCGGGTCCTCGAGGGTGAAGTAGCCGTCGAGCAGGCCCTTCGCGCTCACCAGCCAGGCCGCCAGCTCGGTCTCGTCGGCGAACAGCCCGGCGACCTCGGGCTCGGCCTCGACGAGGCGGTCCCACTCCGGCTGCAGCAGGGCTGCAGCAGCCTCAGGGGTCCGCTCGTCGGCGGGCAGGTCGAACAGCCGCTCCAGCACCGAGTGGACGAGCGTGCCGCGGGTCGCCGCCGACGACGGCGGCGAGGGCAGCCGGTCGATCGTGCGCAGGCGGAACAGCAAGGGGCAGGTCATGAAGTCGCCCGCGCGCGACGGCGACAGCGACCCCACGACGGGCAGTGGAAGGTCGACGGCAGCGGACATGGCGCCAGGGTAGGTCCGGGCTGGGACAAGACCGGGGACGCGCGCCACCCCCTGTGGACGACGCCGGTGGTGGCAGGCTCCGGGAGTCGGGTCAGGTCAGGGAGGCGGTGCGTGATGACAGGGGACCGCGAGCTCGCCGCCGTGCTCACCGCGCTCGCGGGGGTGCGCGCGGGTCAGTCCGTGGTGGTGCTCGGCGGCGGTGACGTCCTGCGGCGCGCCCTGCTCGCGGGTGCCGGACCGGTCGAGCCGGACGAGCCGGACGAGCCCCCGGCCGCCTCCCGCGCCGCTGACGTGGCGGTCGCGGTGGCCGCGCACGACGTGCCCGCAGCCGTGCTGGCCCTCGCCCCGGGTGGCCGGTTGGTGGCCGTCGCGGCCGACGCCGCCGCCGCCGCGCGGACCGCCGCCCTGCACGGCGTCGACCTCCACCACGTGGCCCCCGTGGGCAGTCGGGTGGCCTGGTCGGGCAGGACACCGAGCAACGCCACGTAAGGTGCGGGGGTGACCCCGAGAGGAGGCCTGCAGGTCGGACGCGTCCTCGGCGTACCCGTCCTGGTGGCCCCGTCGTGGTTCCTCTTCGCGGCCTTCATCGTGCTGCAGTTCGGCCGGCAGCTGCAGGACGAGACGACGACCGCGCGGGCCTACGGCATCGCCGCAGGTCTCGCGCTGCTGCTCGGCCTGTCGGTGCTGCTGCACGAGATCGGGCACTGCGTCGTCGCCCGGCTGCTCGGCCTGCCGGTGAAGTCCATCACCATCACCCTGCTCGCCGGCCTCACCGAGATCACCGAGCCCCCCCAGACCCCGGCGAGGGAGTACGCCGTCGCGATCAGCGGGCCGATGGTCTCGTTGCTGCTCTGCAGCGCTGGCGCAGCGCTGGTCGTCGGTGACGCCTTCGCCGAGGGTTCCGTGGCAGCCGCGATCTGCCTGCTGCTGACCTACGTCAACGGCGCCGTCGCCGTCTTCAACCTGCTGCCGGGCCTGCCGCTCGACGGCGGGCGGGTCGTGCGCGCCGTCGCCTGGCACCTCGGTGGCGACGCCGAGCGGGCCACCCGTGCGGCGGCCCGCGCCGGACAGGCGGTGGCCCTCGTCGGCGTACCCGTCCTGCTCGTGGGCATCGTGCCGGCGGCGCTCGACTACGACGTGGGCATCTTCGAGGTGCTGGTCTCCGCGCTCATGTCCGCCGTCATCTTCTCCGGCGCGACCGCGGCCCTGCGGCGGTCGCAGGTGATGACCAAGCTGCCCGAGGTCAGCGTCGTGGCGCTCGCCCGACCGGCCATCCGGGTGCCCTCGACCCTGCCGCTGTCCGAGGCCGTGCGACGTGCCCAGGAGGCCGGGGTGAGCGGGGTCGTCGTCGTGGACTCCGCCGACCGGCTCGAGGCTGTCGTCAACGAGGCCGCGGTCCTCGCGACGCCCGAGGCGCGTCGGCCCTGGGTCACCGTCGGGACCGTCGCTCGCCGCATCGTCGACGGCATGGTGCTCGACCCGACCCTGTCGGGGGAGCCGCTGCTGGAGGCGCTGCGGCGGCACCCCGCGACGGAGTACGTCACGTCCGACCCGGCCACCGGCGAGGTGCGGGTGGTGTCGGTCGCCGACGTCGCCAAGGCCGTCACGCCCTGAGGCACTCCCTGGGGCCTACTAGCCTCGACTCCTTGTGACCACAGGAGCGGAACGACGCCGCGGGCCCCTGCGCCCCGACGACCAGGTGCAGCTGACCGACCCCAAGGGGCGGATGCACACCATCACGCTCGAGGCGGGCAAGCAGTTCCACACCCACAAGGGGATCCTCGAGCACGACAGCCTGCTCGGCGGGCCCGAGGGCGTCGTCGTGCGGATAGGCGTGACGGAGTACCTCGCCCTGCGCCCGCTGCTGCCGGACTACGTCCTGTCGATGCCGCGCGGCGCCCAGGTCGTCTACCCCAAGGACAGCGCCAACATCGTCGGGATGGCCGACGTCTTCCCCGGCGCGCACGTCATCGAGGCGGGCGTGGGGTCCGGCGCGCTGTCCATGTCGCTGCTGCGCGCCGTGGGTGACGGGGGTCGGTTGTCGTCGTACGAGCGCCGCCAGGACTTCGCCGACATCGCCCGGGCCAACGTCGAGCGCTTCTTCGGCGGGCCGCACCCGGCGTGGTCCATCACGGTCGGGTCGCTGCAGGACGAGCTCGACGAGACCGACGCCGACCGCGTGGTCCTCGACATGCTCGCGCCCTGGGAGTGCCTCGACGCGGTGGCCCGCGCCCTGCGCCCCGGCGGCGTCTTGTGCTGCTACGTCGCGACCACCACCCAGCTGTCGACCACGGTCGAGGCGATGCGCGCGCACGGCAGCTTCACCGAGCCGGAATCCTGGGAGACGATGGCCCGCGGGTGGCACGTCGAGGGGCTCGCGGTCCGGCCGCAGCACCGGATGGTCGGCCACACCGGCTTCCTCTGCACGACCCGCCGCCTCGCCGACGGGGTGGAGCCGCCGCTGCGCCGGCGCCGGCCGTCCAAGGGGATGTACGGCGAGCCCGTGACCGAGTCGACGGACACCTCCGCGGACGCACCCGACCCCTCCGCACCGAAGACCCCCTTCCGGCCGCAGCTGCCGTAGGGCGGCTCTTGCGGTCCTTCCTGCTTCCAGTCCTCGCTCCACTGGCGCTGGCGCTGCGGGAGCAGGCTGGTAGCGGCGCGGGACTGGAAGCAGCAAGGACCTCCGGCGGGACTGCGTGCGCTCGAGAGGGCCTTGTCGCCGCCACGGCGGGTCGGGGCGCGTCACCCGGGGCGCGGCCGCCACCTGCACGCACTTCCGCCGCACCCCGCTCTGGCGGGGCGCTCCCGCGGGGTCAGGTGCCGAACAGACCGCTGCCGCCCTCGCGGACCTGATCGGCCGGGGGCGGCTCGATGTCGAGGTCGTCACCGAAGCGCGACAGCTCCAGGGTGCTGCGCACCTGACTGCGGCCCTCGTCGTCGACGAGCACCAGCTGACGCAGCCGGCCCTCGTCGTCGACCGACATCTGCGCCTCGACCTCGTCGGTCTCATCGGCCCCGGCCAGCGCGTCGGCATCGTCGGCAGCGCTGTCGTTGTCGCCGTCGCTGTCGCTGGCCGGGTCGGTCAGCGCCACGACCACGCGCCGCACCTCGTCGTCACCGACTCGGCCGTCGGGCAGCTCGCGCACGACCCGCGCGTCGGCCAGCAGGTCGCGCAGTCCCGCCTCGGTGCCCAGCAGCTGGGCGCTCTGCTCGGCGTCGGTGTCGCTGCGCAGCCAGACCGCCTCGTCGGAGGGCTCCGCACCCAGCTCGTCGCGGGCCAGTGCCTCGGGCGACGGGAACCGCGTCCACGTGTCGTCCCCGATCGTGACGACCCCGAAGGACACCCCCTGCCCGGACGGTGACGACGTCGACACCTCGAAGCGGAAGGCCTCCTCACCGAGGTCCACGTCGAGCACGGCGCGGTCGGGCGACGCGTCACCCTCGGTCTCGTCGGCGCAGCTCGACGCGGTAGCTGCCGGTGGCCAGGGTGGCGGCCACGACGTCGGCCGGCACGGTGGACACCGGGCGCAGCTCGAGAGCCACGGCGCTGACGGCTCCGGCGAGCAGCACCACCGCTGCTGCGGCCGTCAGCGGGGTCCGCACGTCACGGCGGGGCTGCCAGCCGAGGACGGTGCGGGCGACGTCGACCGGACCGCGCCGAGGACCGGGCTCGACCCCCAGGACGTCGCCCTGCTGCAGGTCGACCGGCCCGCCGCTGATCGTGACGAGCGGCCGCGGCAGGCCCTCGTCGTCAGTCACGGGGTCAGGCGGACAGCCGTGACGGCACGGCCGGCATGCCGATGAACACCTCGGGGGCGTACTGCACGCACAGCCCGTCACCGGTGCACAGGTCCTGGTCGACGCGGACCAGCTCGTCGGACACACCCGCACAGTACGGCGAAAGCCGCCCGCCCACCCGTCGCAGGTGCGCGTGACCCTCAGCGCACGGCCCGCGCTGCCGATGGGTACCCGCACGGCACGGCGAACGGCGGAGCCGTTGGCGACGTACGTAGGATGCGAGCGAAGGACGCCCGACTGCGTGACGGGATGGTGACAGCGTGGCAAGCACACGTTCAGGGAGCTCCGAGGAGCGCCCGCGTGAGGTCTCGGACCTGACCGCGCAGGTGGCGCACCTCGAGGAGGAGATCGCCGTCCTGCGGCGCCGCCTCTCCGACTCCCCGCGCCAGGTCCGCCAGCTCGAGGAACGTCTCGCCCAGGCCCAGGAGTCACTCGCCGGCGCGTCCGGGCAGAACGACCGGCTCGTCAACACCCTCAAGGAAGCACGCGACCAGATCGTGGCGCTGAAGGAGGAGGTCGAGCGGCTCGCTCAGCCGCCGAGCGGGTACGGCGTCTTCCTGTCGCGCCACGACGACGACACCGTCGACGTCTTCACCGGTGGCCGCAAGCTCCGTGTGACCGTGAGCCCCGAGGTGGAGCTCGACGACCTGCGCCGTGGCCAGGAGGTCATGCTCAACGAGGCCTTGAACGTCGTACGTGCTCTGGCCTTCGAGAAGCAGGGCGACGTCGTCGTTCTCAAGGAGGTCCTCGAGGGCGGGGACCGCGCGCTGGTCGTCGGTCACACCGACGAGGAGCGGGTCGTGATGCTCGCCGACTCGCTGCTCGACACGCCCATCAAGGCCGGTGACTCGCTGCTGCTGGAGACCCGCAGCGGCTATGTCTACGAGCGGATCCCCAAGAGCGAGGTCGAGGAGCTCGTCCTCGAAGAGGTCCCCGACATCGACTACTCCGACATCGGCGGTCTCGCGTCGCAGATCGAGGCGATCCGCGATGCGGTCGAGCTGCCGTTCCTGCACAAGGAGCTGTTCAAGGAGCACCAGCTCCGCCCGCCCAAGGGCGTCCTGCTCTACGGCCCGCCCGGCTGCGGCAAGACCCTCATCGCCAAGGCGGTGGCGAACTCCCTGGCGAAGAAGGTCGCGGAGGTCACCGGCAAGCCCGAGGGCCGCGCCTACTTCCTCAACATCAAGGGCCCGGAGCTGCTCAACAAGTACGTCGGCGAGACCGAGCGCCAGATCCGGCTGATCTTCCAGCGGGCCCGCGAGAAGGCGTCGGAGGGCACGCCCGTCATCGTCTTCTTCGACGAGATGGAGTCCATCTTCCGCACCCGCGGGTCCGGCGTGAGCTCCGATGTCGAGACCACGATCGTGCCGCAGCTGCTGGCCGAGATCGACGGCGTCGAGACCCTCGAGAACGTCGTCGTCATCGGCGCCTCGAACCGCGAGGACATGATCGACCCGGCGATCCTGCGACCCGGTCGCCTCGACGTGAAGATCAAGATCGAGCGGCCTGACGCCGAGGCGGCGAAGGACATCTTCGGCAAGTACCTCGTCACCGAGCTGCCGCTGCACGCCGAGGACCTCGCCGAGCACGGCGGCTCCCGCGAGGCCACGCTGGCCGCGATGGTGCAGGGCGTCGTCGAGCGCATCTACACCGAGGGGGAGGAGAACCGCTTCCTCGAGGTGACCTACGCCAACGGTGACAAGGAGGTCCTGTACTTCAAGGACTTCAACTCCGGCGCCATGATCGAGAACATCGTGGCCCGCGCCAAGAAGATGGCCATCAAGGACTTCCTCGAGACCACGCAGAAGGGGCTGCGGATGCAGCACCTGCTCACCGCGTGCATCGACGAGTTCAAGGAGAACGAGGACCTGCCCAACACCACCAACCCCGACGACTGGGCCCGGATCTCGGGCAAGAAGGGCGAGCGGATCGTCTACATCCGCACGCTCGTCACCAGCGCCAAGGGCACGGAGACCGGCAAGTCCATCGACACCATCTCCAACACCGGCCAGTACCTCTAGGGCCGCAAGGAGTACGCCGCGGCGTTACAGCGTCGCGAGCGCCTCGCGCAGCGCACCGATCGCCTCGGTGCGCGGGTCGAGGTGCTCGAAGTGCCCGCCGGCGACCCGTCGTAACTGCGCGGTGGGGTCGCGCCGGAGGTAGGCCTCGCTCTGGCTGATCGGGACGACGCTGTCGTCGACACCGTGGACGAGCACGGTGCGGACCCCTGACGGCGCGAGCTGGGCCGGGTCCGCGACGGCGTAGCGGTCCGGGTGGTCACGTGGCGAGCCGTCGAGCAGCGCCGCGACCGCACCGCCGCCGAGGCCGAGGCGGTGGGCCTCGACGAGGTCGGCCACCGGGGCCTGCGCCACGCACAGCGCCGGCACGACCGCGGGGGTCCGGACCGGGTGGCCGTCCGGCAGCCGCGGCCGGCTGGCGAGCCACAGCGCGAGGTGTCCGCCGGCGGAGTGGCCCGCGACCGCGACGCGCGACCGGTCGACCCGGTCGGCGTGGACCCCGGTGACGAGGTGGTCGTAGGCCTGTGCGGCATCGGTGAGGGTCGTCGGGAAGGCCGTCGTGGAGGGGCGGTAGTCGAGGTTCCAGACGAGGAACCCGCGGCCGGCGAGGTCCGCGGCGAGGGCGTCCTCGAGGGTCCGGTCGAAGCCGGCCCGCCAGTAGCCGCCGTGGACCAGCACGACCGTCGGCAGCGGCCCGGTGGCGCCCGGTGGCACCCACCACTCGCCCTCGCCGCTCGCGTGGTCGGCGAAGCGGTCGATGGTGCGCGTCGTGCCGGCGACGACGACCGGATCCGGGGCGGTGCGGGCGAGCTCGCGCAGCCCCAGCAGGCCCGCGGCACCGGCGACGGCGGCCCCGAGCACCCCGAGCGCCCGTCGTCGCGTCATCCGACCATCCTGCACGGTGGAGGCGTTCGCCCGCGGGGGATCCGCGGTTCACCGGCCCTTGCGTCATAACCCCCGCGCGGCGGCATCTCCTGAGTCCTGATGACGCAAGGGGGGCGGGGGGCGGCTTAGGCTCGGGGTCATGAGCAGCCGGCGGGTCATGGGGATCGAGACGGAGTACGGCGTCTCCGTCCCGAGCGTCGCGGGCGTCAACGCGATGGTTGCCAGCTCCCAGGTCGTCAACGGCTACGCGGGCGCGATGCCCACGCGGGACCGGCGTACCCGGTGGGACTTCGAGGAGGAGAACCCGCTGCGCGACGCGCGTGGGTTCGAGGTGGGCCTCGGCGGCTCCGACCACTCGCCCGGCGAGCCCGACGACGAGCTCGGCCTCGCCAACGTGATCCTCACCAACGGCGCGCGGCTCTACGTCGACCACGCACACCCGGAGTACTCCTCGCCGGAGGTCACCGGCCCGCGCGACGCGGTGCTGTGGGACAAGGCGGGGGAGCGGGTGATGGCGCTCGCGGCGGAGCGGGCGCTGCAGGTGCCGGGGACCGCGCCGATCCAGCTCTACAAGAACAACACCGACGGCAAGGGCGCCTCCTACGGCACCCACGAGAACTACCTGATGGCCCGTCAGACGCCCTTCGCGGAGATCGTCCGGCACCTCACGCCGTTCTTCGTCTCCCGACAGGTCGTCACCGGAGCCGGTCGGGTCGGGACCGGCCAGGACGGGCGCGGCACCGGCTTCCAGCTGTCGCAGCGCGCCGACTTCTTCGAGGTCGAGGTGGGCCTCGAGACCACCCTCAAGCGACCCATCATCAACACCCGCGACGAGCCGCACGCCGACCCGGAGAAGTACCGCCGGCTGCACGTCATCATCGGCGACGCCAACCTCGCGGAGGTCTCGACGTACCTCAAGGTCGGCACCACCTCGCTGGTGCTGTCGATGATCGAAGCGCGGTGGTTCACCGAGACCGGCGTGGACCTCGCGGTCGTCGACCCCGTCGCGTCACTGCGCGCCGTGTCGCACGACCCGTCGCTGACCCACCTGCTGACCCTGCGCGACGGCCGGCACCTCACCGCGGTGCAGCTGCAGACGGAGTACCTCGAGCAGGCGCGCAAGTTCGTCGAGGACCGCTACGGCGCCGACGTCGACCCCGAGACCGACGACGTCCTGCGCCGCTGGGAGTCGGTGCTCGACCGGCTCGCCACCGACCCGATGTCGCTGGCGCGCGAGCTCGACTGGGTGGCCAAGCTCAGCCTGCTCGAGGGCTACCGCGACCGCGAGGGATTGACGTGGGACGCCGCCAAGCTGCACCTGGTCGACCTGCAGTGGTCCGACGTGCGGCTCGACAAGGGCCTCTACAACCGGCTCGTCGCGCGCGGGTCTATGGACACGATCGTCACCGAGGACGAGGTGCAGCACGCTGTCCTCAACCCGCCGGAGGACACCCGCGCCTACTTCCGCGGGCGCTGCCTGTCGAAGTACCCCACCGCCGTCGCCGCCGCGTCGTGGGACTCCGTCATCTTTGACGTCGGCCGCGAGTCGCTGCAGCGCGTCCCGACCCTGGAGCCCCTGCGCGGGACCAGGGCCCACGTCGGTGAGCTGCTCGACGCCTGCGACACCGCGCTCGAGCTCGTCGACCGGCTGGCCGGCAAGCGCTAGCCCCGCCGTCGCGCGTCGAGGGCCAGCCGCGCTTTCTCCGCGCGGGCCTGGGCTCTCGTGACGGCCCGCTCTGCCGCGGCCCTCGCGGACGTGGTCTCGCGCTCGCGGTCGTGCACGGCTGTACGACGCTGCCGCGCCTGCGCCAGCGCCTCCTCGGCGCGGGCGACCTCCGCGTCGGCGACGGTGAGGTCCGCGGCGGCCCGGTTGGCGGCCTCGCAGGAGGTGTCGAGGGCGCGTACGGCGTCGTCGAGCCGGCCGGCGGCGTCGAGGGCGTCGGCCTCCAGCCGCTCCAGCTCCGCGCGGGCCGTGAGCTCGGCCGCCGACGGCCCCGCCACCGCGGGCGCTCTGTCACCGGTCGCCTTGCCGCCGGTCGCCTTGCCCGCGGCCGCCTTGCCCGCGCTCATCGGCACGGCCGTCGCTCCGTCGAGGTCGACACCACCGAAACCCGCGTAGGACAGCGCCCGGACCAGCCGGCCCGAACGCACCGCGTCGGCGCTCGCGGGATCGGCCAGGGCTGCATCGAGGGTCGCCTCGACCTCGCTCCGCACGGCGCCGGTGACCTCGCGGTAGGCCAGCTCGACCGCGCGCGCGGTCACTGTCCCGAGCAGCGCCCGCCTCCGCTCGGACAGGGTGCGCAGCTGCGGTCCGTCACCGGCGCGCTGAGCCTCGACCAGCGCGGGCCCCAGGGCGAGCAGGTCCTCGAGCACCGCGGGGTCGTGACGAACGAGGACGTTGACGATCCAGGCCGCGACGGTCGGTCGACGCAGCGCAGTGATGGCCTGCTTGCTCGACGGGTCGGCCCTCGCCGCGGTGCCGCGGGCGACCGTGAAAGCTTCCGGCGGCAGCGCGTAGAGCGCGTCCGCGAGCTCGTCGATCCCCATGCCGCGCAGTCTGCCGTCCGGCTGCGCTGGACAGCAGTGGGGTCGGGCGAGCAGGGTCGCTGTTCCGAACCCCACCTGGAGGCCCCGTGCCGCAGATCCCCGCCACCTCGCTCCCGACCCGTGGCGTCGCCCGCGCCGGTCGATGGACCGTCGCCGATCGTGACGGCGAGCTGCGCGCAGTCTCCTCCCGCTGCCGCCACCAGCTCGCCGACCTGTCCAAGGGCTCGCTCGACGCCGCCGGCTGCCTGGTCTGCCCGTGGCACGGCTCCCGCTACGACCTCGACACCGGCGAGATGGTCGAGGGCCCGAAGGGCTTCTTGACCTACGTCGGGAAGACCCCCGGCTACACCCAGGCATTCGCGTTGCTCGGCCGGGTCGCGAGGCTGCGCCGCCGCCCCGCCCGCCGCGACGGCTCCTGGGTCGTCGTCGACGACTGATCCACACGCCAGCCGCGCCGATGGGTGGGTGACGCTCCCGTCGCATAGGTTGCGTCACAGGGATCCCGACGGCAGGAGCGCACGATGGCGACCAAGGACAGTGGCGGCGGTCAGGAGCGGGCGAACCGCTCGTCGGACGAGGTCGAGGAGACCGGCGCCGACCCGGTCGACGCGACCAGCGACGTGCAGGAGCGCGTCGGTGCCCTCACCGACGACGTCGACGCATTGTTGGACGAAATCGACGAGGTGCTCGAGTCGAATGCTGAGGACTTCGTGAAGGGATACGTTCAGAAGGGGGGCCAATAATTGAGCGATTCGCCTCGCGCGGGCCGCAAGGTTTGCCCAGATTGCAAGCAGGCGAAACAAGTCAGTGACTTCTCTAAGAATGCCGGGCAGCCAGACGGCCTGCAGTTCTACTGCAAGCAGTGCTTCTCCTTGCGCGCTGCGGCCACGTACCGACGCCGACGAGAGCGTGCCGGGCACACGGTGCGAGCCAGGCGCCAGGATCCCGAGGGTCACAAGTACTGCCCACGATGCACGTCGGTCCTACCGCACAATCGGTTCTCGAAGGCGCCGCGGCAGCCTGGCGGGCTCAATGCCTGGTGCAAGGAGTGCGTGGCCGCCAAGGCGCGAGAGACGCGCTTCCTCAAGGTCTACGGACTCACTCTGACCCAGCGCGACGCTCTCATCGACGCCCAAGGCGGGCTCTGCGCCATCTGCCAGAAGCACGAGGCGGTCCATGTCGACCACGACCACGTGACGGGCCAGGTGCGCGGGGTGCTTTGCTTCCGGTGCAACGCCGCGCTCGGCCAGGTCGCAGACTCCTCTGAGACGCTGCGCCGGATGATCGAGTACATCGAGAGGACGTCGTGACACAGGCACCAGGGGAGTCCGGGCGCTTGCCCGCCCACTACACCGCACCGGCGGGCAGCTTCGTGGAGTTCCTCGGAGCGGCAGCGCCGGACCTGCTCCCGTCGCGGCTGACGCTGCCGTCCGGCACTGTGGACGCGCCGCACGGCACGACGATCGTCGCGGTTACGCACGCGCACGGCGTGGTGATGGCCGGGGACCGCCGCGCGACGATGGGCAACATCATCGCCCAGCGCGACATCGAGAAGGTCTTCCCCGCCGACGAGTACTCCTGCGTGGGCATCGCCGGCACGGCGGGCCTCGCGATCGAGATGGTGCGGCTGTTCCAGGTCGAGCTCGAGCACTACGAGAAGCTCGAGGGCAGCGTGCTGAGCCTCGACGGCAAGGCCAACCGGCTGTCCGCGATGATCCGCGGCAACCTCGCGATGGCCATGCAGGGCCTCGCGGTCGTGCCGCTGTTCGCCGGCTACGACCTCGACGCAGGCATCGGTCGGATCTTCAGCTACGACGTGACGGGCGGGCGCTACGAGGAGCACAGCTTCCACAGCGTCGGCTCGGGCAGCGTCTTCGCCCGCAGCGCGCTGAAGAAGCGCTTCACCGAGGGCAGCACTGAGGCCGAGGCGGTGGCGCTGTGCGTGGACGCGCTCTACGACGCCGCCGACGACGACAGCGCGACCGGCGGCCCCGACCTCACCCGCAAGATCTGGCCCGTGGTCATGAGCGTGACCGACGAGGGGCTGCGCAGGCTGCCCGACATCGAGGTCGGCGCCGTGGTCCAGAGCGTCGTCGACGCCCGCATGACGAACCCGGGGGGCTGAGCCGATGAGCACGCCGTTCTACGTCTCGCCCGAGCAGGTGATGAAGGACAAGAGCGACTACGCCCGCAAGGGCATCGCGCGCGGTCGCAGCGTCCTGACGATCACCTACGCCGACGGCATCCTGTTCGTCGGCGAGAATCCCTCCAACGCGCTGCACAAGATCTCCGAGATCTACGACCGCATCGCCTTCGCCGCGGTCGGCAAGTACAACGAGTTCGAGAACCTCCGGCTCGCGGGTGTCCGCTACGCCGACCTCCGCGGCTACCAGTACGACCGCCGCGACGTCACCAGCCGGGGCCTCGCCAACGCCTACGCCCAGACCCTCGGCACGATCTTCACCGAGTCCGGCAAGCCCTACGAGGTCGAGCTCGTCGTCGCCGAGGTCGGCCAGACCGCGGCCGACGACCAGATCTACCGGCTCACCTACGACGGCAGCGTGGCCGACGAGCACGGCTTCGTCGCCATGGGCGGCAACGCCGAGCCCATCGCCACCTGGGTCAAGGAGCACCACGACCCCACCGCGCCGCTCGCCGACGTGCTCAAGCTCGCCGTCACCGCGCTCGCGCAGCCGGTCGCCGACGGAGCCGAGGCCCGCACCATCGCGGCCGAGGACCTCGAGGCCGCTGTCCTTGACCGCACCCGACCCCGGCGCGCCTTCAAGCGCCTCGTCGGCGCCCCGCTCGAGAGGCTGCTCGCCCCGTGAGACGCGCACTGACCACAGCACGGCGTACGACGGTCGTCGTGGCCCTGCTCGTCGGGCTGGCCGGCTGCGGCGATGAGGCCACCGACGCCCTCGAGGACCCAACGGTGCAGAGCGCACCCAGCACCAGCGCGCCCATCCAGGGGCCGGGCCTTCCGACCGGGGCGCCCGCGCCTGGTGACGCGGCGTCCTGCGACGGAGCGCCGGCCCTCTCGCCCGCCGCGGCCGGGAGCACCACCGACCTGACGAAGAAGCCGACCGTCCCGAAGGGCCCCGCGACGGTGGAGGCGCTGGTCGTCGCCGATGTCGTCACCGGCACCGGGACGACGGCCTGCGCGGGCTCGGCGCTCACGGTGCGCTACGTCGGGGTCCTCGCCGCAGACGGCAAGCAGTTCGACGCCTCCTGGGACCGCGGCCCCGACTCGACCTTCCCCTTCACCCTCGGCGAGGGCGCGGTCATCCAGGGCTGGGACCGTGGCCTGGTCGGTATGAAGGTCGGTGGCCGGCGCCAGCTGACCATCCCGGCCGAGCAGGGGTACGGCGCGGAGGGCTACCCGCCCGACATCCCGGGCGGAGCGTCGCTGGTCTTCGTCGTCGACCTGGTGAAGGTCGAGTAGCAGCGGGGTACGCCGTCTGCAGGGCGCCACCTCCAGCGGGACCGCCCGCGAGACCGCCCGCGGGTACTGACTGCTCCGATCGGCCCAGCAGCCGCGTCGGGCCGATGCGCCGATCGGGTGGACTCTCGGCCGCTCGCTGCAGAACACTGCTCCAGGTGGCCGAGGCAGAGAGCACACCTCAGCCTCGGGAGGCCCCGTGCCCGCTCTCGCCCTCGCTCTCACCGACGACCGTCTCGTCGCCGCCATGCGCGACCTGGTCATCGCCACCAACCGGCTGGAGCACCACGCAGGCCGTGGCGAGCTCGACCTCGCGACGATGGACCGGTTGCAGGCCGAGCGCGACGAGGCGGGGACGGCACTGCAGGAGGCACTGCTGGAAAGAGGTTGGCGACGACCGACCTGGTGATGTGACGGGCATCTCACGACATTGGCGCAGCATGCTGCGTTTCGCTCGTGGGAAGGCCGGGTAATCCGGCCGGACGGTGCTGGTCGTGACCACGAGCGGTCACAGCCCGTGGCTCAGGGGGGACGTTCGGTGACGAGAGCTCCACAGGTCGGAATCGCACTGCTGCTCGGCACGTGCGTGGTGGTGGCCCCCGCCGCGACCGCGGCCCCGCTGGCGCAGGGCGCACCGGTGTCCCAGGGTGCACAGGCCACCGCACCCGTTCGGGTCGTGGTGCAGGCCGACTCGGTCGAGGCCGCCGCGCAGGCGGTGCGTCGGGTCGGTGGCAGCGTGACGCGCGAGCTGGCGATCGTCGACGGTGTCGCTGCCAGCATCCCCGTGGACGCGCAGCCACGGCTGGCTTCCTCCGCCGGAGTACGGGCCGTCACCCCTGACGCGAGCGTCCACGTCCAGGCCGACCCGTCGACCGCCACGGACACGTCCTCGTCGTACCCCCGGCCCGTGGTCAACCGCGAGACCAACGCCGAGGCTGCGCACGCCCTCGGGATCACCGGCAAGGGCGTCGTCGTCGCGCTGCTCGACACCGGCATCACCCCGTCTCCCGACCTCATGACGAGTGACGGGTCGCGCTCGCGGGTCCTGCCCGTGGAGGACCCGCTTCCGGCCGACCGCAGCAAGGCCGTCGAGTCGCTGCCGAACGACCTCGGTGCGTCCCTGCCCGACGTCGACGACGTGGCCCCCCGCCAGCGGGCCACGGTGGCCTGCGTGAACTTCTCCGGCGAGGCGAGCTGCGACGACAGCTACGGCCACGGCACCTTTCTCGCCGGTCTGATCGCCGGCAACGGCGCGCAGTCCGGCGGCCTCTACAAGGGCACGGCCCCCGACGCCGATCTCATCAGCGTCAAGATCGCGGGCAGGGACGGATCGGCGGACGTCAGCAAGGTGCTCGCCGGGATCCAATGGGTCACGTCGTTCGCGCCGCGCTACGGCATCCGCGTCCTCAACCTCTCGCTCGGCACGGACAGCCCGGTGTCGCACACCGTCGACCCGCTCAACCTCGCCGTGCAGCGGGCCTGGGCCTCCGGACTCGTCGTCACCGTCGCGGCGAGCAACCGCGGACCGTCCGCCGGCACGATCAGCAAGCCGGGCGACGACCCGCTCGTCATCACGGTGGGTGCGGTCAACGACCGCGGCACGCCGGCCGTCGACGACGACCGCGTCCCGGACTTCAGCGGCCGCGGGCCGACCCGCCACGGGATCGCCAAGCCTGACCTCGTCGCCCCCGGCGCGAAGGTCGTGTCGCTGCAGGCCCCCGGCTCGGCGCTGGCGGCGATGCCCGGTGCGCCTAGCGGGCCCTACCGCGCCGGCTCCGGGACCTCGATGGCGACCGCCGTGACCTCCGGCGCCGTCGCGCTGCTGCTGCAGCAGCGTTCGACGCTCACGCCCGACGCGGTGAAGACCCGGCTCACGGCTGGTGCCCAGCGCATCCAGGCCCGTGACCCGCTGGTGGTCGGCGCAGGGCTGCTCGACATCGTCCGGGCGGGACTCAGCACCGCGGCCGTCGTGTCCCAGGTCCGCGACGCTTTCGAGACGGTCGGGTCGCTGCAGGGCAGCCGCGGCACAGTGCTGGTGACCCCAACGTGCACGACGGGCGACCCGCTCGACCCGGTCCGCGACGTCTTCTGCCCCGAGCAGCTGGCAGGACAGACGACCGGCCAGCTGCGGGAGTTCGACCCGCAGGAGTTCCGCGACAGCGAGTGGACGGGCTCGAGCTGGTACGAGAGCCAGTGGACGGGCAGTAGCTGGTACGGCTCGAGCTGGTACGGCTCGAGCTGGTACGGCAGCAGCTGGTACGGCGAGACCGACGACGGCAGCTCGTCGGGGGAGAGGACGTTCTTCGGCGTACCGCTCCCCGGTGGTGCCTGGTACGGGGCCTGGGACTAGCCGGATGACGTCAGTGCGCCGACCCGTCGCGGTCGGAGCCTTTGTCCTCGGGCTGGCGGTGGCTGCGAGCGCGGTCACCGTCGGGCTCGTGGTCGACGACGCCCGGGGACCGGGCGACCCCGCCCCGCTCGTGCTACCCGTCCTGGCACTGCTGGTCGGGCTGGCCGAGTTCCTCCAGGTCCGCTTCCGGCTCGGCCGCCACGTCAACGGCCTCAACCTCGTCGAGGCCGTCCTCGCCCCCCTGCTCTTCGCCTTTGCCGGGTGGCAGGCCGTCGCCGCGGTGGCGTCCGGTCAGGCGGTCGCCGGACTGCTCCGCCGCAACGACTCCCTCAAGCTGGTCTTCAACGTCGCGCAGTGGTCGCTCGCGACAGCACTCGGTGCGACCGCCGTGCACGCTGTGGGTGGCGACGGGTTCGACGTGCGCGGGCTGCTCGGCGTGCTGCTCGGACTCGCATTGGTCGCCTTGGTCAACCACGCGGCCTTCGCAGTCGTGCTGGCGATCAGCAACGGCGGGGGCGTCGGCGCGGTCCTCACCGGACTGGCACCGGTCGTGCTGCCCGGGTGGCTCGGCGGCCTGGCCGTCAACGCAGCCGTGGGCCTGCTCTTCACGGCGTCCTACGACGGACACCCCGCGACCGTGCCCGTCTTCGCCGTCCCCCTCGTCCTGCTCCACCTCGCCTACCGCGGCCAGGCGGCGGCCCGCGCCGAGCGGGCACGGGTCGCAGGGCTGCAGCGGGCGGCGTCCGCGCTGAGCCAACCGATCGACCCGCGCGAGGCGATCGGCGCCTACCTCCACGAGGTCGCCGCGACCTTCGACGCGCGGCTCGTCATGCTGGTCCTGCGCACGGACGGCAGCCGGGAGGTGCACCGCCTCGAGCGGGCCGTCGACGGCTCGCTGGCCGGCGAGCCGACCGTGCTCGTGGAGGGCGACGACGCGCTGTCGCTCGCGGGGGTCATGGCTGCGCTGCCGGGCCCGGTGGAGGTGCGGCGCACCGACACCGGCCCGTTGGCGCTCGCGCTGGCGGGGGAGCAGGGGCGGGACTGCCTGGCCGCCCCGCTACGCGACGACGCCCGCCTCATCGGGGCGCTGCTGGTGGTGGACCGCGCGGGCTTCGAGTCGGCGGGCCGCGAGGAGATCGCGATCGTCGAGGCCCTCGCCCGGGAGGCCACGAGCGCGTTCGCCAAGGGCCGGCTGCTCGCCACGGTGCTCGAGGAGCGGCGCAAGCTCGACGAGATCATCAGCTCGACGTCAGACGGCATCGCGACCCTCGACGAGGACGGCACCGTGCTGTCGTGGAACCCCGCGCTCGAGCGCATCACCGGGGCGCTCGCGGTCGGCGTGGTCGGTCGACCGGGTGCGCTGCGACGTCTGCACCTCACGACCCGCACCGGGCTGCCGGTCGACCTCGCCAGCTGGACGACGCGCGGTGACCTTCCCTCCGAGGTGCTGGTCCGCGGACCCGCCGGCCCACGTCGCCTGGCCTGCAGCTACTCCACCGCCGAACGGCTGGGGGAGCAGCCCACCCTCGTCGTCGTCGCCCGTGACGTCACGCCCGCCGAGGAGATGGAGCAGCTGCGCGCGCAGTTCCGCCAGCTGGTCGAGATGGAGGCCGCGCAGCGCGTCGTCGTCGAGCACCTGCAGGAGGCAGTCATGCCGCCGCGGCCCGACGTCGACGGCGTCGAGCTCGGGGTCACCTACGTCGCCTCCGACCCGTCGTCTCCCACGGGCGGGGACCTCTACGACTGCCAGGTCCTGCCCACCGGCGAGCTGCACCTCGCCGTCGTGGACGTCCTCGGGCACGGGGTGCGCGCGACCCAGGACGCCCTCGCGGTCGTGCACGCGCTGCGCAACGTCGTCTTCGACGGCACCCCGCTGCAGGACGTCGTCGGCCGCTGCGACGAGCTGCTAGGCCGCCAGGACCCCGAGCTCGTGGCGACCGTGGTGCTCGCCCGCTACCAGCCCACGACCGGGCGGTTGCTCGTCGCGAGCGGTGGCCACCCGCCGCCGCTGGTCGTCGGGTCCGACGGCCAGGTCCGCCAGGTGGTCGCGCACGGCGGCGCGATCGGCTGGCCGGGCGCCGGCAGCGACGACGTCACCGAGACCTGGCTCGCCCCGGGCGACTCCCTGCTGCTCTACACCGACGGCCTGGTCGAGTCCACGCGCGACATCCTGCAGGGCCTCGAGGACCTCGCCGAGCACGCGGGCACCGTCGCGAGCCTCGACGCCCAGTCGCAGTCGGCTTCGCTCGTCGAGGCGGCGCTGCGCGAGGGCGACCGTCGAGACGACACGCTCGCCCTCGTCCTTCGTCGTACGGTCGCTGCGGTCGTGGCCCCGACCGCGCGCTGGGACGTCGGTGCCGGGCCCGAGGGCGCGGCCGCCGCACGGCGGCAGCTGACCGCGTGGCTGCGGGCCCGCGCCGTCGACGCCGACGACGCCGCGCTGGCCGCCGGTGAGCTGCTCGCCAACGCGGTGCGCGCCGCCCGCTCCCGGGTGGAGCTGTCGGTGTCACTCGAAGGCAACCGGCTCGTCCTGCAGGTCGACGACGACGGGCCGGGGCTCGACGGCCTGCCGTCGCGAGCCGTCGCGAGCAGCGAGAGCGGTCGCGGGCTGCACATCGTGCAGGCCGTGTCGGAGGACCTGCAGATCAGCGGCGACGCCACGGGCACCCGGGTCATCGCCGTGCTCGAGCTGCGGAAGGTCCCGACCCCGTGGACCGTGCCGGCACCCGCGACCGGCCGGGAGACCAGCGCGGTCTGAGCCGGAGCGCCGATCCATTGCGGTGCCTGACGAGGGTCGCGCGGACGTGCGGCACTGTGACCTGTAGCGTCCGGAGGGTGGACCGCCGGATCTTCGGGATCGAGAACGAGTACGGCGTGACGTGCACGTTCAAGGGGCAGCGCCGGCTGTCGCCCGACGAGGTCGCCCGCTACCTCTTTCGCCGGGTCGTGAGCTGGGGGCGCAGCTCCAACGTCTTCCTCAAGAACGGCGCGCGGCTCTACCTCGACGTCGGCAGCCACCCGGAGTACGCCACCCCGGAGTGCGACGACGCGGTCGACCTCGTCACGCACGACAAGGCGGGGGAGCGGATCCTCGAGGGCCTGCTCATGGACGCCGAGCGCAGGCTCCGTGAGGAGGGCATCGCCGGCGACATCTACCTGTTCAAGAACAACACCGACAGCGCCGGCAACTCCTACGGCTGCCACGAGAACTACCTGGTCGGACGTCACGGCGAGTTCAGCCGCCTCGCGGACGTGCTCATCCCCTTCCTCGTGACCCGCCAGATCATCTGCGGCGCGGGCAAGGTCCTGCAGACGCCCCGCGGCGCGGTCTACTGCGTCAGCCAGCGGGCCGAGCACATCTGGGAGGGCGTCTCGAGCGCCACGACCCGCAGCCGCCCCATCATCAACACCCGCGACGAGCCCCACGCGGACGCCGAGCGCTTCCGCCGGCTGCACGTCATCGTCGGCGACAGCAACATGAACGAGGTCACGACGCTGCTCAAGGTCGGCACGACCGACCTCGTGCTCCGGATGATCGAGGCCGGGATCGTCATGCGCGACCTGACCCTGGAGAACCCCATCCGGGCGATCCGCGAGGTCAGCCACGACATCACCAGCCGGCGCAAAGTCAAGCTCGCCAACGGCCGCGAGGCCACCGCGCTCGAGATCCAGCGGGAGTACTACGCGAAGGCGCAGGACTTCATCGACCGCCGTGGCGGCGACGCGACCGTGAAGCGGGTGCTCGACCTGTGGCGCCGGACGCTGGAGGCCATCGACACCGGCGACCTGTCGCTGGTCGACCGCGAGATCGACTGGGTCACGAAGTACCAGCTCATCGAGCGCTACCGCGCCAAGCACGACCTCCCGCTCTCGAGCGCCCGGGTCGCCCAGCTCGACCTCGCCTACCACGACGTCAACCGCCACCGGGGCCTCTACTACCTGCTGGAGAAGAAGGGCGCTGTCGAGCGGGCCACCACGGACCTCGCGGTCTTCGAGGCCAAGTCCGTGCCGCCGCAGACGACCCGCGCCAAGCTGCGCGGGGAGTTCATCAAGCGGGCCCAGGAGAAGCGCCGCGACTTCACCGTCGACTGGGTGCACCTCAAGCTCAACGACCAGGCGCAGCGCACCGTGCTGTGCAAGGACCCCTTCCGCTCGGTCGACGACCGGGTGGACAAGTTGATCGCGTCCATGTGACGCCCCGAGCAAGGAGCACGAGTTGAGCAGCAAGCCCGAGGTCACCATCCCCGAGGGTGCCCCTCCGACCGAGCTGGTCATCGAGGACCTCACCGTCGGCGACGGCACCGAGGCCACCGCCGGCACGACCTGCACCATGCAGTACGTCGGCCACTCCTGGTCGGCCGGCAAGCAGTTCGACGCGAGCTGGGACCGCGGTGAGCCGTTCACCTTCGCGCTCGGTGCCGGGCACGTCATCGGCGGCTGGGACAAGGGCGTCGCAGGCATGAAGGTCGGTGGCCGTCGCAAGCTGACCATCCCGCCGGACCTCGGCTACGGCGCCCGCGGTGCCGGGGGCGCCATCGGCCCCAACGAGACGCTCGTCTTCGTCGTGGACCTGCTGCGCGTCAGCTGACGGCCAGCCCGCTGGTGCGGACCCGGGCCCTCGGGCCCGGGACGCTCCAGCGGCGCAGGAACTCCTTCAGCGGCACGCCCCGACCGAGGTACCACCCCTGCACCAGCCCGACTCCCACCTCGGACAGCGTCGCGAGCTCCGCGGCCGTCTCGACGCCCTCGGCGATGACCGTCGAGCCGATCTCGTGGGCGAAGGTCGTGAGGGCGGTCGCGAGCGCGAGCTGATTGGGGGCCGTGTCGATGCCGCGCACGAGCGAGATGTCGAGCTTGAGCACCTCGGGCTCGAGCCGCACGACGTGGCGCAGGCTCGCATAGCCCGCACCCGCGTCGTCCACCGCGACCCGGGCACCCCGCAGGCGCAGCGGTGCGAGCGCGCGCAGAAGGGCGTCGTAGTCGGCGATCTCCTCGTGCTCGCTGACCTCGAGCACGAGCCGGCTCACGTCGACGTCGGCGAGCGCCGCCTGGAGCGCCGGCGTGCACAGGGTGGTGGCGGAGAAGTTGAGGGCGAGCCACCCGGGCAACCTCGACAACGCCGCCAGGGCCTGTCGCGCGGTCGCGAGCTCCAGCTCGACGGTGAGGCCGACCGAGGCCGCGTCGGCGAACCACTGGTCGGCGCCGCGGACCGGCTCGAGCTGGAAGCGGGCGAGCGCCTCAGAGCCGACCACGCGTCCGTTCAGGTCGAGCACCGGTTGGAACACCATGGTGGTCGCGTCGCCTGCCAGCGCGGTGTCCAACCGTCGCAGCACGGACCTGCGCGCGAGGCGGCTGGTCTCCTCGTGGGTGAGCACGCGGGCCATGCTCTGGGCGATGGCGGTGAGGGCGTCCGCGTCGCGCTGGGAGAGCGAGGCGTCCGGCATCGGTGACAGCGCGCACAGCGTGCCGTACAGCCGCCCGCCTGGCAGCACCACCGGCACCCCGACGTAGGACCCGATCGGAAGGGCCCGGGTGATGGCCAGGGCCATGGCCTCGGGTTCCGCGGCCGTGTCGGGGATGACCGGGGGCAGCCGGCCGTCGAGGATGCGCTGGCACAGCGTGACGTCGAGGTCCTCGACCGCACCGGGCCCGATCGGAAGCGGGTGCTCGGAGGAGATCGCGCGCATCACCCGAGCCCCCTGGGTGAAGGCTCCGAGGAAGGCGATGTCGGCACCGACCTGACGGCGGGCGAGGTCGAGCAGCTCCGACAGGACCGGGTCGTCGTGCGTCGGCACCTCCCAGGCGGCCCCGTCCAGCGGGAGCCGTGCAGCCGGGTCGCCCTTGCTCGCGCGGACCTTCTCGTCGGCGCGGTGCCAGGCGCTCATCAGGTCGTCGCGCCTGGTCGCGCTGCCCACCGCAGCCCGGACGCCCACTGCGTCGAGCGCAGCACGCAGCTGACGGACGCGGGCCTCTGCCTGCGGCCGGTCGCACTCCACGAGGAGCAGCCCGAGCTGGTCACCGGAGATGCGGGCGAGCAGGTCCTCGGCGCGGCTGCTGTCCCGCAGGACCTGCGCCGCCGCACGCAGCACCGCGTCTCCGGCCTCGTGACCCAGGGTGGCGTTGACCTCGGACAGGCCGGCCAGGTCGACGACGACCAAGGAGCACGGCAGGCCGTAGGTCGCGCAGCGGGCCTCCTCCGCCGAGAGCGCGCGGTCCCAGACCGCGCGCGGGAGAGCACTCGTGACGGGGTCGGGTGCCGCCGCGGAGAGCAGCAGCCGCCGGTCCTCCCGAAGAGAGCCCACCTCGGAGGAGAGCAGGGAGCCGAGCAGCGCGGCCAGCAGCGACACGTGGCGCTCCTGGGCAGCGAGCTCCGGGCCACGGGCCCGGGGGCTCCCGGCGCAGAGGGTCCCCAGCAGCTCCCCGTGGTCGTCGCGCATCGGCACGCTGACGATGGCGCCGAGGGACAGCCCGAGGTGGGCAGCGGCCGTGGCGTAGACGGGCACTGCGGACACGTCGGGCGCGACGGTCGGTGCCTCGCCCGACGCCACCCGGCTGCACAGCGAGTCGCTCCAGGGGATCGACAGCCCCTCGGTCAGGCCGAACGCGTCGTCGTCGACCTGCAGCAGCAACCAGGTGTCGCCGACCTTGCGGGACACGAAGGCGACCTCGAGGTCGAGCTGTTCTCGCAGGTGAGCGAGGACCTGCCGCGCCGCGCGGCTGAACGCGGGACCGGCCGAGGAGTCAGGGCTCACACGACGACCATCGGCACACCCCTACCCGCTCGCAAGCAGAGTCCGGCGGGACCACCCGGGCGCGCGTCGTCCAGTGGCCCGCCGTGACTACGGGCCCTGGTGCTGAGGGTCCAGCGGAGCGTGCAGGACGGTCGACGCGGTCCGGCCGCGCAGCACGACCCGCTCGCCGGGCAGCCACCGCTCGGCCTCGCCTGCCTCGGCCCGCCCGACGACGGCACCGTCCGCCAGGATCCGACCCGGCTCCTGCTTCGCGAGCTCGGTGAGCCGGGCCGCGGCGTTGACCGGGTCGCCGATGACGGTGTACTCGAACCGCGACGAGGCCCCGATGTGGCCGGCGACGACGGTGCCGCCGCTGATGCCCACCGCGGCCTCCAGCGGCAGCGGCTCCAGCCGCGCGGCCAGCGCCCGGCCGGCCCGCAGCACCGCCGTCCACGGGTCGTCGAGGCCGACGGGCGCGCCGAAGACGCACAGCGCGGCGTCGCCCTCGAACTTGTTGACCCAGCCGCCCTCTGCCTGGACCGCGTCGACGACGACACCGAAGAAGAGGTTGAGGGCGCTCACGACGTCCTCCGGGTCGCTGCGCGCGGCAAGGGCGGTCGAGCCGACGACGTCGACGAAGAGCACCGCGACCTCGCGCCGCTCGCCGCGCAGGTCGACGCCCCGCTCCAGCGCCAGCCGGGCGACGTCGCGGCCCACCTGCCTGCCGAAGAGGTCCTGCAGCCGGTCCCGCTCCTGCAGGCCGAGGACCATGGCGTTGACGCCGCTCTGCAGCTGGCCGACCTCGCTCACGTCGTCGACATCGACCCGCACGCTGAGGTCGCCCGCGGCGACGGCGGCCAGGGCCCGCGTGACCGACTGGACCGGGTCGCTCACCGACCGCGCGGCGACCAGCATCGCGAGCAGTCCCACCCCGAGGGCGACCACGCAGAGGAAGAGCACCGCGGGAGGGTCGAGACCCCCGTCGTCGGCCGGGTCGAGGACACCGATCACGATCCCCGACACCGGCACCGCGGTGCCGAGCGCCCACGACAGCAGGATCCGACGGCGTACGCCGAGGACCACCGGTGGCGGCTCGACCTGGTCGCGCATCGCCTCGGCGACGAGCGGGCGGACGGCGCGCTCCGCCAGCAGGTAGGCCAGCGCGCAGGTGGTCAGTCCGCCGAAGCCGATGGTGGACGCGATGTCGAGCGCCCGGTTGACGTCGTTTCCGAGGTTGATGGACACGAAGACGACGACCGCGACGCCCCACAGGACGCCGTAGAGACGGACGCACCGCGCCGGGAGGCGCAGCGTCGTACGCCTGTCCTCGTCGTCGAGGACGTGCGCCTTGCGGAACCACCGCAGGATCCGCCGCTGCAGCACCACCGAGCCGACCGTCCCGACGACCAGCGAGAAGACGAGGTAGGACGCCGCGACGATGCTGTTGACGAGCTCGAGGTCGGCGCTCATGGCATCGGGCAGCACGAAGGTGAGGTAGACGAAGACGACGAGCGCGCCGAGGGTGTTGGCGCCGAACATCGACACCGACATGACGAGCACGAAGCGGCGGGCCACGGCACGGCGGTACGCCGGGGCGACCTGCCCGGACACCGTCACAGGAGGGTTGCGGCGTGCCGGCCGGCCGCCGCCGCCGCGACGAAGGCCACCGGGTCGTCGTCGAGGCCGCGGCCCATGGACGACAGCGGGACGGGGCCGGCCCGCAGGGCGTCGAGCAGGCCGTCGTCGTCGACCGTCACGACGCGGTGGCGGGCGAAGGCGGTCGGGTCGACCAGCGCCGCCCACGACGACGGGACGACGACGTCGGCGGGGGAGAGGGCGACCCGGCCGTAGGCGGTGAGCGAGTGGTGGGACACGCCGCGGTGGCGCTCGCGCGGGTCGGCCTGCGACATCCGCAGCGTCGCGACCGGCCGGGCGCCGACGGCCGCGGCGGCGTTGACAGCCTCGCCCGCCGCGACCCCGGAGAAGCCCCACGGGGTGCCGGTGCCGAGGTTGCCGGGACCCTGGGTGACCACGACGACCTCGGCGTGCAGCACCCGCACGGCGACCAGCAGGGCGCTGTGGACCGTGACGGCCTCGCCGTCGCCGCCGTAGGCCTGTCCGGCGGTGACGGTGCCGCAGAGCGACGGGCGCAGGGCCGCGACGGTGCGGGAGAAGGCAAGCGGCAGGGTGCCGCCGTCGGTCATGACGTAGGCCACCCGGGTCCCGGGCCGGTCGTGCAGGACCCCCGCGACGACCGCGGGCAGGGAGGAGTGCAGGTCGGCGACGACCACCGGGGTGCCGGGCAGCGGGCCGTCGTCGGTGAGCAGTGCGTGGGCGGGGGAGTCCTGCTCGTCGGTGCCGAGCACGACGGTCTGCAGCGGTGTGTAGCGGGCCTTGACGAGGTGGCCCGGGCCCTCGCGGTCGGGCGGCAGCCGGTCGGGGACCGCGATGACGAGGGCGTAGCCGCCGGTGCCGAGGCCCAGGCCGAGCGCCGTCGCGTTGAGCAGGACCGCGTCGCCGGGCGCTGGGGTCCCGACCAGGTCGGTGTAGGCGAGCGCGCGCAGGCGGCCGCTCGGGGCCGGGCCCTCGACGTCCACGTCGAGCTCGACCGCTCCCGGCCAGGAGCGGCCGGTCGCGGCCACGGTCCCGCGCCGCCAGACGATCACCGGACCCTCCCGCGCTCAGGCACGCCGGCAGGCTAGCGTCGCCGCCGTGGCAGCGAAGAAGACCGAGCGGCTCCTCAACCTCGTCATCTGCCTGCTCCACACCCGCCGCTACCTGTCGGTCCAGCAGATCCGCGACGCGGTCCCGGGCTACGAGCAGGGCTCCGAGGAGTCCTTCCGGCGGATGTTCGAGCGCGACAAGGAGGAGCTGCGCGAGCTCGGGATCCCCTTGGAGACCGGCACCGACAGCCACGCCCACGACGACGAGCCCGGCTACCGCATCGCGCGGCGCGACTACGAGCTGCCGCCGATCACGCTGCTGCCCGACGAGGCGGCCGCGCTGGGGCTGGCCGCCCGCCTGTGGCAGTCGGCCCCGCAGGCTGCGGCGACCGGCTCGGCGCTGCTGAAGCTGCGGGCGGCCGGTGTCGACGTCGTCGAGGCCCGCGGCGCCCTGGAGCCGCGGGTCGGGGCGAGCGAGCCCGCCTTCGAGGCCTGCTGGTCGGCCGTGCGCGACCAGCAGGCGATCCGCTTCGACTACCGCCGCCCGGGTGGTCAGCCCGCCGAGGAGCGCGTCGTGGAGCCGTGGGGCGTCGTGTCCTGGCGCAGCCGGTGGTACCTCGTGGGCCACGACCGCGCCCGCGAGGCCGAGCGCGTCTTCCGGCTGTCACGCATCGAGGGCGCGGTGCGACCCGAGGGCGCCGCGGGTGCCGTCGTCGCACCGTCGGTCGACCTGCGGGCCATCGTCGCCCGGCTCGCCGGAGACGAGCCCCGGGCCACCGCGACCGTCCGGTTGCGCGCGGGCGCGGGCTGGGAGCTGCGCCGCGAGGCGACCGCCAGCACGCCCGACGGCGACGGCTGGGACGTCGTCGAGCTCGGCTTCTCCGACCCGGAGCGCTTCGCCGACCGGGTCACCGGCTTCGGGGCCGACGCGGTCGTGCTCGCCCCGCCCGAGGCTCGCGCGGCCGTCGTGCGCCGCCTCACGGCACTGGCGGGTGCCCGGTGACCGGCGCGCTCGGGGACCTGCCGAGGCTGCTCGCGCTCGTGCCCTACCTGCAGGCCCACCAGGGCGTCCGGCTCGCCGACGTCGCGGCCGACTTCGGCATCACCGAGGAGCGGCTGCGCCGCGACCTCAACCTGGTGTGGCTGTGCGGGCTGCCGGGCCACAGCCCCGGTGACCTCATCGACCTCGAGTTCGAGGGCGACACCGTCACGCTGCTCGACGCGCAGGGCGTCGACCGGCCGCTGCGCCTCACCGTCGACGAGGCCCTCGCGCTCGTCGTCGCGCTGCGCACCCTCGCCGAGACGCCCGGCCTCGCCGACCGCGACGCCGTCGATCGCGCCCTGGTCAAGGTCGAGGAGGCCGCCGGCGCGGCCGCCGAGCAGGCCCAGCGCGTCGAGGTCGTCGTCGAGCCGGAGGCGGTGCTGCTCAGCACCCTCACCGACGCGCTCGAGCGCGGCCGCCTCGTGCGCCTCGACTACGACGTCCCGGGGCGCGACGAGCGCACCACCCGGCTGGTGGACCCGATGCGCCTGGTCGTCGAGGGCCGCAGCTACCTCGAGGCCTGGTGCCGGCTGGCCGAGGGCGTCCGGCTCTTCCGACTCGACCGGATTGCCGGGGTCGAGGTCCTCGACGAGGCCGCGGCCGTCCCGCCCCACGCGGAGAGCCGCGACCTGTCGCAGGGGCTCTTCCAGCCCGGCCCCGACGACGACCTCGTCACGTTGGCGCTCGGACCGGGTGCCCACTGGGTCGCCGACTACCACCCCTGCGAGACCGTGGAGCAGGTCGGCAGCGAGCTGCTCGTCGGGCTGCGCACGCCCGACCACCACTGGGTCCGGCGGCTTGCCCTGCGCCTGGGCGATACCGGTCGGGTGGTCGCGCCGGCCGCGCTCGCCGAGCAGGTCCGCGCCGACGCCGCGGCCGCGCTCGCGGCGTACTCCTCCTGAGCCTCGCTGCTGCGCCGAACGGCCCTGCGCCCGACCTGGACCTCCTGGACCGGGTCGTAGTCACTCCGTGCCATCCCTGCGGATGGTCGTCAAGCGATCGGCCGGATCTGCCGATGCCGCTTGTGCCGCACCACCGGCGCGACACCTGGCACCCGAGGAGACCGCGATGACGACCATCAAGGCGAGCTGCCCCACCTGCGGCGAGGTCGAGCTGACCCCCGCGGACGTCGCGCTCATGGTCTGCAGCCACGCACCGCTCTCCTACTACCGCTTCGACTGCCCGACCTGCGCCGACGAGATCCGCAAGCCGGCCGACGACCACGTCGTGTCGCTGCTGGTCAGCGGTGGCGTCCCCGCCCAGGTCTGGGACGTCCCGGCCGAGGCCCTCGAGCCGCACCCGGGCGCCACGCTGTCCTACGACGACCTGCTCGACTTCGCGCTGCAGCTCGGCGAGACCGACCTCATCGCGTCCCTCGCCGGCGCCTCCGTCAGCCCGTAGGCCCCACTCGGTAGCCTCGACCCGTGGTCTGGGTCGCGGGAGTCCTGCTCGTCCTGGTCACGCTCGTGCTCTTCGGGGCGCTGGCGTGGCGGCTCTGGGGCGCCGTGAAGGCGCTCGGCGGCTCGGTGAGCCGCATCAGCGAGGTCGTCGACCGCGCGAGTGCCGGGCTCGAGGTCCAGCAGCCGCCCACCCGGCGCTGACTGGTCGCTGCCGGTCCACTCGGCGTTCGCCGTGAGGACGCTCGACAGCCACGGTCCGGCGTAGGCTGGCGACAGGCCCAACCAGGAGGTACGTCGTGCCCAACCTCGGCACCACCGAGATTCTCATCATCGCCGTGGTCGTCATGGTCCTGTTCGGCGCGAAGAGGCTGCCGGACGCGTCGCGCTCGCTGGGTCGCTCGCTGCGGATCTTCAAGGCCGAGACGAAGGGCCTGCGCGAGGACGGCACGTCGGAGTCCGACACCTCCCTCCCGCCGGTCATCGCGGACAAGAACCGCCAGTCCGACCAGAGCAACCCGTAGGTGGGCCGACCCGCCACCCCCCGCCCACCCGGGCCGCCCACCGCGCCGCCGTCCACCGAGGAGACGCTCGGGTCGTCCGGTGACGGTCGGATGAGCCTGATCGAGCACCTCGTCGAGCTGCGCAACCGCTCGGCCAAGTCGCTCGCGGCGCTCGCGGTCTGCGTGGTCGTGGTGTTCGTCTTCTGGGAGCCGGCCTACGACTTCCTGCGCCAGCCCTACTGCGACACCCGCGCCGGCGCGGAGAACTGCGACCTCACAGCCTTCGGGATCTTCGACCAGTTCAAGGTCCGGCTGCGGGTCGCCTTCATCGGCGGCGCGATCGTCTCGTCACCGGTGTGGCTCTACCAGCTCGGGGCTTTCATCACCCCGGCGCTGCACCGCAAGGAGAAGAAGTACGCCGCGGGCTTCCTCGCCGCCGCGTTGCTGCTCTTCCTCGTCGGGACGACCTTCGCCTACCTCACCGTCAGCCGCGGGCTCGACTTCCTGCTCGAGGTCGGTGGCGGCGACATCAACACGCTGCTGTCGATCCAGAGCTACCTGTCGTTCCTCACGCTGTGCCTGCTCGCGTTCGGAGTGGCCTTCGAGTTCCCGGTGCTGGTGCTGTTCCTCAACGTCGTCGGGGTCTTCCCGTCGTCGAAGATGCGCGCCTGGCGCCGCGGGATGATCCTCGGGATCTTCACGGGCAGCGCGCTCATCACGCCGTCGCAGGACCCGTTCACGTTCTGCTTCATGGCCATCCCGATCTACCTGCTCTACGAAGCCTGCATCGTCATCGCGCGGCTGCGCGAGCGCGCCCGGCGCGGCAGCGGCGAGGACTACAGCGGGCTCGCCGACGACGAGGTGTCGGCGCTCTGACCGGCGCTCCGAGCGGGCTCGGGCGGGTCGCGCTGGTCGTCAACCCGGCCAGCGGCAAGGGCCGCGCGGGCAGGGCGGCCGACGTCGTCGAGCAGCACCTGCGCGCCGCGGGCACCTCCGTCGTCCGCGTCGTCGGCCACGACGGGCCCGATGCCGCGCGGCTGTGCAGCGAGGCGGTCGCGCAGGGCGCCGAGGCGCTCGTCGCGGTCGGTGGTGACGGGATGGCCCACCTGGCGCTGCAGGCCGTCGCGGGGACACCCACGGGCTTCGGGCTGGTCCCGACCGGCACCGGCAACGACCTCGCGCGGGCCCTCGGACTGCCGCTCGGCGACCCCGCCCGCAGCGCCCAGCTGCTGCTGACCGCACCCGCGCGCCAGGTCGACGCGGTGCGGTGCGGCGACCAGTGGTGGGCGTGCGTGCTCGGCACCGGCTTCGATGCCGCGACCAACGACCGCGCCAACCGGATGCGCTTCCCCCGCGGCCGTCGGCGCTACGACGTGGCCGTCGTCGCGGAGCTCATGAGCTACCGGCCGAAGCGCTTCCTGCTCGTGCTCGACGGGGTGCCACGCCAGGTCGACGCGATGCTCGTCGCCGTCGGCAACGCCCCGTCGTACGGCGGGGGCATGCGGGTCTGCCCCGACGCCCGGCTCGACGACGGCCTGCTCGACGTCGTCGTCATCGGGGAGATGTCGCGCAGGCGCTTCCTGCGGCTGTTCCCGTCGGTCTTCCGGGGCGGCCATCTCGCGGCGCCGGAGGTCTGGACCGGGCGGGCCCGCGAGGTCCGCATCGAGGGGGACGCGAGCGTCTACGCCGACGGCGAGGCCCTCGGTCGGCTGCCGCTCACGACAACGGTGGTCCCCGGCGCGCTGCGCGTGATCGGGACACCTCCAGCGACGTAGGGTCGTGGGATGAGCGAGCCCTCGCCCGCCGAGCGCTACGCGGCGTTCCGCAGGACCCAGGTCGGTGTCGCGCTCGCGGAGTTCGAGGTCGGCTACCCCTTCGGGCTCGACGCCTTCCAGCGCACCGCCTGCCAGGCCCTCGAGGCGGGTCAGGGCGTGCTTGTCGCGGCTCCCACCGGCGCCGGCAAGACGGTGGTCGGGGAGTTCGCCGTGCACCTCGCCCTGCGCGGCGGCGGCAAGTGCTTCTACACGACGCCGATCAAGGCGCTGTCCAACCAGAAGTACGCCGACCTCGTCGACCGCCACGGGCCCGACCGCGTCGGCCTGCTCACCGGCGACAACGCGGTCAACGGCGACGCGGACGTGGTCGTCATGACCACCGAGGTCCTGCGCAACATGCTCTACGCCGGCTCGGACGCCCTGCGCGGGCTGTCGCACGTCGTCATGGACGAGGTCCACTACCTCGCCGACCGCGAGCGCGGGGCGGTCTGGGAAGAGGTGATCATCCACCTGCCCGACGAGGTGGCGGTCGTCTCGCTGTCGGCGACGGTGAGCAACGCCGAGGAGTTCGGCGAGTGGCTCGTGACGGTGCGCGGCGACACCACGATCGTCGTCGAGGAGCACCGGCCGGTGCCGCTGTGGCAGCACGTCCTGGTGGGCACGCGCCTCTACGACCTCTTCGTTGACCAGGACCAGCGCGACGTCAACCCGGAGCTCGTGCGGCTGGCGCGCGACGAGGAGCGCTACCTGCCCCGCGGGCGGAGCGGGGACCGGGAACGACCTGCCCGGCGCCACCAGGCGTCGCGGCCCGACGTCATCGAGCGGCTCGACCGCGAGGGGCTGCTGCCCGCGATCACCTTCGTCTTCAGCCGGGCCGGCTGCGCCGCGGCCGTCGAGCAGTGCCTGCGCTCCGGGTTGCGGCTCAACACCGCCGAGGAGCGCGAGACGGTCCGCCGCCACGTCGAGCGGCGCACGGCCGACATCCCGCGCGAGGACCTGCGCGTCCTGGGCTACTGGGACTGGCTCGAGGGGCTCGAGCGCGGGCTGGCCGCGCACCACGCGGGGATGCTGCCGACCTTCAAGGAGGTCGTCGAGGAACTGTTCGTCCAGGGGCTCGTCAAGGCGGTCTTCGCCACGGAGACGCTCGCGCTCGGCATCAACATGCCGGCCCGGTCGGTCGTGCTCGAGAAGCTCGTGAAGTGGAACGGCGAGACCCACGCCGACGTGACCCCGGGGGAGTACACCCAGCTCACCGGCCGCGCCGGCCGCCGCGGCATCGACGTCGAGGGCCACGCCGTCGTGCTGTGGCAGCAGGGCCTCGACCCGAAGGCGGTCGCGGGCCTCGCCTCGACCCGCACCTACCCGTTGCGGTCGAGCTTCCGCCCGTCCTACAACATGGCCTGCAACCTGGTCGGCTCGGTCGGTCGCGAGCCCGCGCGGGCGCTGCTCGAGAGCTCCTTCGCGCAGTTCCAGGCCGACCGCTCCGTCGTCGGCCTCGCCCGCCAGGTCTCGCGCAACCTCGAGGCGCTGGCCGGCTACACCGAGGCGATGACCTGCCACCTCGGTGACACCCAGGAGTACGCCGAGCTCCGCGCATCGGTGAAGCGGCGCGAGACCGACCTCGCCCGCACCGGCGCGGCGTCGCGCCGGGCGGCGGCAGCGCAGTCGCTCGAGGCCCTCAAGCCCGGTGACGTGATCCGGGTGCCGCACGGGCGCCGCACCGGGCTCGCCGTGGTGCTCGACCCGGGCCTGTCGATGGGTGGCGACGCGCACCCGCTGGTCGTCACCGAGGACCGCTGGGCGGGCCGGCTCTCACCCGCAGACTTCCCGTCCGCGGTCGAGGCGCTCGCCCAGGTGCGGCTGCCCAAGCGGGTCGACCACCGCCAGCCGCAGGTCCGGCGCGACCTCGCCTCCTCGCTGCGCAACCTCGGCCTCGACTCGCGCGGCCCGCGCACGGGGCGGGCCGGGCGGTCCAACCCCGGAGACGACGACCAGCTGCAGTCGCTGCGGGCCGCCCTGCGGCGGCACCCGGTGCACGGCTGCGACGACCGCGAGGCCCACATGCGGTGGGCCGAGCGGTGGGTGCGGCTGCGCCACGACACCGACGCCCTCGAGCACCGCGTCGCCGGCAAGACCGGCTCGATCGCCCGGACCTTCGACCGGGTCTGCGCGGTGCTGACCGAGCTCGGCTACCTCGCCGATGACGAGGTCACCGACGCCGGCCGACAGCTCGCCCGGGTCTACAGCGAGACCGACCTGCTGGTGGTCGAGTGCCTGCGCACCGGCGCCTGGGACGGCCTCGGTCCGGCCGAGCTCGCCGCGGTGGTGTCGTCGCTCGTCTACAGCGCCCGCCGGCCCGAGGGCGGCGCGGTGCGGGTCCCGAGCGGTGCCGTCGAGGGCGCCCTCGCGGAGGTCTCGCGGCTCTGGGCCCGGCTCGCCGACCTCGAGGGTCGCCACAAGGTCGAACTGCTCCGTGAGCCCGACCCGGGGTTCGCCGCGGCGGCGTACGCCTGGGCCTCCGGGGCGGGCCTCGACACCGTCCTCGGTGACGGCGACGAACTGACCGCGGGCGACTTCGTGCGCTGGTGCAAGCAGCTGCTCGACCTGCTCGGGCAGATCGCCGACATCGCACCGGCCGAGGTGCGCGGCAGTGCGCGCAAGGCGGTCACCGCGGTCCGCCGCGGCGTCGTCGCCTACACCTCCGTGACCTGACCGCCCGCCACCCGCCCGCCCGGCCCGTACCCCTACACCTGCGGACGATCTTCGTCCTGTTGCGATTCGGTGAGCGTGACGAGCCGCAAGAAGGCGAAGATCAGCGGGGAAGGGCGCCGCGGCGGGGGAGGGTCAGCGGGCGGGGACTGTCAGCCGACGGCGGGGAGCTGCGCGGCGTCGGGGAGGCCGAGGACCCCGCGCTCGCGACGGACGGCATCGGCGTAGGCAGCCACCTGCGCGGCGGCCCACCGATCGTCGCGGCCGGTCTCGGCGGCGAGCAGCCGTGCGGCCTCGGGAGCGGCCGGCAGCGCGGCGTCCTTGGAGCGCAGTGACAGCCGGGTGCGGCGGCTGAAGACGTCGTCGAGGGTGACGGCGCCCTCCGCGCGGGCGGCATGGACGACCTCGGCGGCGATGTGGGCCGACCAAGGCGACAGCCGCTTGCCGAGCGCTGGGTCGGCGGCGACCAGCGACAGCACGTCGGAGGCGCGCTCGCCGGCCTGGCGGACCAGGGTGCGGGCGACGTCGTCGTCGAGCCCGAGCGGGACGGCGGCGGTGGAGATCTCCTGCTGCAGGGCCTCGAGCGGACGCGTGCCCGACAGCGGGATCTCGTCGGTGCGGCAGCGGGCCTTGCGGCCGTCGCGCTCGACGATGCGGTCGACGACGTCCTTGGCCATCCGCCGGTAGGTCGTGAGCTTGCCGCCGGTGATCGTCAGCAGTCCTGCGCTGCCCTCGACGAGGGTGTGGCGGCGCGAGACGTCGCTCATCGAGGACGAGCCCGCCTCGCGGATGAGGGGCCGGACACCGGCCCACGCGCCGAGCACGTCGTCGCTGGTGAGCCCGCGGCGGAACACGTCGTTGCCGGCCGCGAGCACGTAGTCGAGGTCCTGGCCCGTCAGCGACAGGTCGGCGAGGTCGCCGTCGTAGGCGGTGTCGGTCGTGCCGAGGATCGTCTGCCGCCCCCACGGGATCGCGAACATCGACCTGCCGTCGCCCTGCTTCGACGGCAGCAGCACCGAGGCCTTGAGCAGCGGCAGCCGCTCGCGCGGCACGACGACGTGCACGCCCTTGCTCGGGGAGACCACCGGGGCGCGCCCGGGCTCCTCGAGCCCTTGCAGGTGGTCGACCCACACGCCGGTCGCGTTGACGACATGGCGGGCGCGCACGGTCAGTGCGGTCCCCGTGAGCCGGTCGGTGACCGTCGCCCCGCTGACGCGCCCATCGGTCTGCTGCAGGTCGGTGACCTCGGCGTAGGGCACGACGAGCGCACCGAACCGGCGAGCCGCCTGCACGACGGCGAGCACCAGCCGGGCGTCGTCGGTGCCGCAGTCGCCGTAGAGGTAGGAGTAGGCCAGTCCGCTGTCGGCCAGTGCCGGCGCCAGCTCGACGGCCTCCTCGGCACTGACCCGCTGGTGCCGCCGGACCTCGCCCATGCGGCCGCCGAGCGAGGCGAGCGCAAACACGTCGTACGTCGTGAGTCCCAGCCCCAGCAGCCGCCGCTTGGCCGTGTCGGGCCACACGGGGTAGAGGAAGTCCATCGGTCGCACGAGGTGCGGGGCGAGCCGCATGAGCAGCTGCCGCTCGAGCACGCCCTCGCGGACGAGCCCGAACTCGTAGTTCTCCAGGTAGCGCAGGCCGCCGTGGACGAGCTTGCTGCTCTTGCTGCTGGTGCCGCTCGCGAGGTCGCCCTTGTCGACGACGGCGACCCGCAGGCCGCGGCTGGCCGCATCGAGGGCCACGCCCGCACCGGTCGCGCCCATGCCGACGACGAGGACGTCGACCTCGGTCGCGGTGGCGTCGGCGAGGTCGGCCGCGCGGGTGCGGACCGAGAAGCCGGGCGCGTTGTTACCCATGAGTAGGAGTCTGCCACCTTCCTGGCGTGCTCACTCCTCCATCGGCAGGATCGGGCGATGCGTCAAGCGCTGTGGGCGACCTCGCAAGCCTGCAGGAAGCGCTCCAGCGAGCTCTCGAGGCCCCAGCGGTCCGACAGGGCCAGCAGCCGGTCGGGCTCACGCGGCGTGCGGGGGAGCGCGTCGTCCAGGTCAGGGATCGGGAGGTCCCGCACCGTGCGGCTCACCGCTGGGGCGACGGCGAGGTAGTCCCGGGCGGCCTCGAGCTTGTTGCGGGTGCCCGCGGGGAACCCGTCGTCGGACCCGGCGTCGAGGGCCTCGATGATCGCGTCCACCGTGTGGAACCGGTTGACCAGCGCCGCAGCGGTCTTCTCGCCCACGCCCTTGACACCGGGCAGCCCGTCGCTGGGATCACCGCGCAGGACGGCGAACTCGGCGTAGGACCGGCCGGCGATGCCGTACTTCGCGGTGACGGCCGCCTCGTCGTAGGGCTTGAGCTTCTCGACCGTGTAGAGGACCCGCACGCCTCGGCTGTCGTCCACGAGCTGGAAGAGGTCACGGTCACCTGTGACGACGTCGACCGGTCCGGCGTCACGGGTCGACAAGGTCCCGAGGACGTCGTCTGCCTCGTGCCCCTCCGCGCCGACCACGCAGACCCCCAGCGCGTCGAGGACCTCGAGCAGGATCGGCACCTGCACGGTGAGCGAGGGCGGCTCCTCCTCGCCGCCGGCCGCGGCCACCCGATGAGCCTTGTACGACGGAACGGCCACCACCCGGAAAGCGGGCCGCCAGTCGAGGTCGAGCGCCGCGACGAGTCGGGCCGGGCGGGTGTCCTTCACGATGCGGCCGATGAGGTCGATCGTGCCGCGCACGAGGTTGACGGGGGTCCCGTCCGGGGCCGTGATGGAGTCGGGCACGCCGTAGAACGAGCGGTACCACAGGCTCGGGGCGTCGAGGAGCGTCAGCTGTCCAGGCACGGTGCGGAGCCTCTCACCCCGCCTCCTCCTGCTCGTCAGCGTCGGCCTGTCGCCGCCAGTCGTAGCGCGGGTCTTGGTACCCGTTGCGCGTGAGCCACTGCGAGAAGCTCACCGACGACGACGCGCGCCACTCCCTGCGCGCCGTGGACGAAGGCTCGACGTTCGACGTCCCGTAGGCGTGCCGCTGCAGGACGTCCCAGCCCTCCCTGATGGGGTCGCTGACGCGGTGGGCCGGGCGATGCCGCCGGGCCCGGTCGAAGCCCTCTTCACGGTGGAGGTGGCGGGCCACGGCGCGCAGCTGCGCGGCGTGCTCGGCCACCTCGGGCCGCAGTGCGAGCGCGACCGGAGTAAGGACACGGACCCCGCGTCGCTGGGGGTGGAGCCCGACGGGGATGAGGTGCCTCGCCGGCGGCGCCGGGTCGAGGGTGACCGTCAGGGCGGACCATTCTCCGGCGGGGAGCCTGTCACGGTGGACGACGACGGGCAGCGGGACCGGGGCAGGGTGCCGCAACCAGACGCCCACGCACGCCCGGGGCGCCAGGCTGACGGTGTTGCGGGAGGTGAGCCGGTCGAGCTGGACCCACACGTCCAGGTCCGACAGGCGACGACGGTTGAGGTCGCGGTCCATGCCATTGAGGGAGGACCAGAGCCGGTCGCTCGTGCTCATCTGCAGGTAACGCCGCGTCGAGGCGTCGAGCGCCGGCGCCGGTGGTGCCACGGCCAACTCCAGCCCGCAGGCCTCGAGCAACCGGGACACCGACGCCCACGCCGCCTGTCGACGGCCGGACTCGATGTCGCCGACGGTGCCGCGCGACATCCCGGCCGCGGCAGCCAGCGCGCGCTGACTGAGGCCCGCTGCCACCCGCGCCTGCCACACCACCTCCGCGACGTCCACGGGCACACTGTGGAGCCGGGAGCGAGACCGCGGTGACACGGCAGCGCGGCCTGTGGACGCCCGGCCGGCCTGTGGACATCCCTGCACCTTGCTCGCTGCGCCCTTGGTCGCTGCGCCCTTGGTCGCTGCGCCCTGCTCCCTTCACCCAGCTCGCTGCGTCGGGGGCTGGATGTCCTGCCGCCTGCCTTGCTGCACTGCACGCTGCCCGCGTGCACTGCACAGGGCACTGCTGCGCTCACGTCGCCGCCGGCGACGCCCACGGCGCGTCTGTGCAGTGCACGGCAGGGGCGTGCAGTGCAGCAAGGCGCGGGCGAAGGGTGTGTGAACCCCGCGGACGGTCACGGCGGGCAGGTCACGGCGGGCAGGTCACGCCGGGCAGGTCGCAGGGTGCGCGTGGAGGTGCCGGTGGGGACGGTCACGGTGCGGGTGGAGCGCGGGCCGACGAGGACGACCGTCGTCGGGGCATCTGCCGTCGTCGTGAGCCGGACGGCGCCGCCACGGTCGAGGCCGGCGCCCGCGAGGTCGACGGTGACCGACCGCACCCCGGTCAGCGACAGCACCAGGTCGCGGCTGCGAACCCGTGACGGGCCCGGTCCCCAGGTCAGCTCGCGCACCACGGCCGGACCGGCGGTGTCGCCGGGGGCGACGATCCCCGGCGCGGTCAGCGGCGTCGGGTCGGCCAGGAACAGCCCACCGCTGGAGGCCTCGACCCGAGCGGCACCGGTCCGCGCCGAGAGGGACCGCAGCCAGTAGGCCCCGGTCACCCCGATCCCGAGCGCCGGCTGCTCCTGACGCTTGTCCCAGGTGAAGGTGATCCGCCCGGGTCGGCGGGCCCGGACCGAGGACCCCATCCACGACGCCGCGTCGGCGAATCCGTCCTGCAGCTCGTAGGCGACGTGGTCGGTGGCGTGGGTCAGCCAGCGGTAGCGGTAGCCGAAGCCGTCGAGCAGCTCCGCCGTCGCGAGCTGGTCGGTGAAGGGCACCAGCTCGTCGGCGGCCCCGCCGGCGAGGTAGTAGGGGAGCTCGCGCAGGTTCTCCAACTGCGGGTAGTCGCCCAGCGACCCGGCAAGCGTCACCGCCTTGGCGAACAGGTCCGGGTGCTGGGTGGCGAGCTTGGTCGTCCCGAAGCCGCCCATCGAGTAGCCCGCGACGACGGTGCGCTCGGAGTCCAGACGGAAGCCGGCGGCGACCCGTCCCCACACCTCCCACACGTCGAGCTCCGCGAGACCCTCGTACTCCCCGTCCGGACCGCGACCGAGCGTCGTCACGCAGATCGAGTCGCGCTCCTCGCAGGCCAACCGGCTGAAGGTGGGGGTCGTGCTCGCGTACTGGTTGTGGTTCTGGGTGAAGGAGTGCAGCAGGAACGTCAGGGACGTCGGGCGCTTGCCGTCGTACGCCGCAGGGACGTAGACCGCGTAGGGCTGCACCCGGTCGAGGTAGTTGGGCTGCCCGTCGCGAAGCGTGTCGGCGCCGGTGAGCTGGCCCTGACCCGGCTCGACGGAGGAGACGTACCACCGCGGGCTCCAGCCCTTGGGGCTCGCCTCGGGCGTGCTGCGACGGGCGGCGAGGTCGGCCCAGACGACGTCGACCGCGAAGTCCGAGACGTCGCCGGTGGCGAGGGCGGCGACCTGCGCGCCGTCGTTCCAGAACTGGTAGAGCGGGGGCTCCTGCGCCAGCGTCCGGAAGCTCGCCTGGTAGACCGACGGCTGGCCCGGCAGTGCGCCGCCGGGGCGGGCCATCGACGTGCCGGAGGGGTCGGCCACGCCGGCGGCCAGGCGCACCGACCAGGTGCCGGCGACCGGCAGGACGGTGCGGGAAATGCGTACGACGAAGGAGCGCGCGGCCGTGTCGACCGTGACGGTCGGGCGGGCCAGGACGGTCCCTGCGCCGTCGAGGAGCTGGGCGCCCTTCGCGGACAGGACCAGCGACCGCTCGACGCCGGGCGAGCTGACGCCGGCGGCGGCGGGCCAGTCCGACGCGCCGGTCGCGGTGCTGTCGTCGGTGTCCATCGTCCAGACCGCGAGCGGCAGGCTCGGGTCGGCGAAGGTGGTCCAGTCGACCCGCCAGTAGCTCGCGGACCGGTCGAGGTGCACGCCTGCCCGGAAGACGTCGGCGGCGTTGCCCTTCGCGGACGGCGAGGTGTAGGTGTAGCCGCCGAACGACGGGGTGCCGACCTCCGACAGGCTGCCGGCCGGGCCACCGGCGGCAGGGGCCGTCGTACCCCTGTCGTCGTAGAGGAAGTCGGTCCAGAGCAGGCTGCCGCGGTCGAGCCGACCGGTGCCCGAGGTGCGGGCGAAGGCCTCGGAGCCGGGCCAGCCATCGGCGCTCGGCAGCGGACGCTCGGGCCGCAGGACGGCCGGCGGGACACCGTCGGGCAGGCCGCGCGACGCAGGGGACGCGGGCGGCGAGGCTGCTGGGGCTGCCTGCGTCGAGCCGGTGGCGGGAACGCGAGGGAGCCGAGCAGGGCACCGGCGGCGAGCACGAGCACGGCAGGCCTCATGAGAACAGGTTCTACGTGGCGGGCCTGCCTCCTGCAACGCAGGCGACACGGTAACGGCGGCGCTACCGTGAGCCGCGCACCCGCACCGCCGCGAGAGGACCCCCATGCCGCCCGTGACCCGCACGCTGCCGACGCCTGAGGCCGAGGCGCTGCTCGGGCTGACCCGCGACCTGTGCGAGGGCGAGGTCGCGCCGCTGGTCGCCGACCACGAGGCGAGCGGCACCTTCCCGCGCGAGCTGTTCCGCACGCTCGGCAAGGCCGGTCTGCTGGGCCTGGCCTACCCGGAGGAGCAGGGCGGCGGCGGGCAGCCCTACGAGGTCTACCTGCAGGTGCTCGAGGAGCTCGGTCGGGTCTGGGCCGCCGTGGCGGTGGGCGTCAGCGTGCACACCCTCGCCTGCTTCCCGGTCGCGCAGTGGGGGAGCGCCGAGCAGCAGGAGCGCTTCCTGCCCGACATGCTCGGTGGCGAGCTGCTCGGTGCCTACTGCCTGTCGGAGGCCCACAGCGGGTCGGACGCGGCGGCGCTGTCGACGAGGGCGGTGCGTGACGGCGACGACTACCTCGTCGACGGCGCGAAGGCCTGGGTGACCCACGGCGGGTCGGCGGACTTCTACAACCTCATGGTCCGCACCGGCGGGGACGGCCCGGGTGGGATCTCGTGCCTGCTCGCCGACGCCTCGACGCCCGGGCTGGTGCCGCAGCGGCCCGAGAAGAAGATGGGCATGCGGGCGTCCCACACCACGACGATCCAGCTCGATGCGGCACGCGTCCCGGCCGACCGGCTCATCGCGGGGGAGGGCGACGGCTTCAAGATCGCCATGAGCGCTCTCGACAGCGGGCGCCTCGGGATCGCGGCCTGCGCGGTCGGGCTCGCCCAGGCGGCGCTGGACCTCGCCGTCTCCTACGCCGGGGAGCGCAAGCAGTTCGGCAAGGCCATCTCGGACTTCCAGGGCGTGTCGTTCCTGCTCGCCGACATGGCGACGCAGACCGAGGCGGCCCGCCAGCTCTACCTGTCGGCCGCGCGCCTCAAGGACGCCGGCCGGCCCTACGGCCCGCAGGCCTCGATGGCCAAGCTGTTCGCCACCGACACCGCGATGCGGGTGACGACCGATGCGATCCAGGTCCTCGGCGGTTACGGCTACGTCGAGGACTTCGCCGCGGAGCGCTATTTCCGCGAGGCGAAGATCTTGCAGATCTTCGAGGGCACCAACCAGGTCCAGCGCATCGTCATCGGCCGGTCGCTGACGCGCCCGTGACGCACCCCCGGACCCCCGAGCTCGACGACCTCGACCGAGCGATCCTGCGGCTGCTCGCCGAGGACGGCCGGCGCAGCTACGCCGACCTCGCCCGCGAGACCGGGCTGTCGACCAGCGCCGCCCACCAGCGGGTACGCCGGCTCGAGCAGCGCGGCGTCGTCACCGGCTACGCCGCGTCGCTCGACCCCGTCGCGACCGGCCGCCCACTGACCGCCTTCGTCAGCATCACCCCGATCGACCCGGCCGCGCCCGACGACGCCCCGGACCGGCTGCGCCACCTCGACAGCATCCAGGCGTGCCACAGCGTCGCGGGGGACGAGAGCTACATCCTCGAGGTCAGGGTCGCGGGGCCTGGTGACCTCGAGCTGCTGCTGCAGGAGATCCGGGCCGCGGCGGGGGTCCGCACGCGCACGACCGTCGTGCTGTCCACCCCGTGGGAGGGCCGGACGCCCCCGCCGGTGTGACTGCCGTTCTAGCCGGGTTCAGCCGCGGCCGAGGACCCGGTCGACCGCGATCTCGATGACGACGCGAGCCGGGTTGACGGCCGGCTGGCGGTAGCGGGACGCGTAGCGGCGTACGGCTTCTGCGACCCGCTCCGGGTCGTCGGACACGACGGGCACGCCCTCGAGCGAGAGCCAGCGCGGACCGTCCACCTGCGCGACGACCGCGCGGGGCGAGCCCGCGCGGACGTGGTGCGCCTTGCGCGACGTGCCGCTGCAGATGACCCGGCCCAGGCGGCTCTCGGGGTCCCAGGTGAAGCCCACCGCGACGACGTGCGGGGTGCCGTCAGGGCGCAGTGTCGTCAGGGTCGCGAGGTGCCGCTCGGTCAGGAACGACACGACATCGGCGGGCAGGTCGGCAGGGTCGAGAGCCACCCTCAAGAGGCTAGGGTGACCGCGCTGTGACTGCCCCTCGAGACGTCGACCCGGAGCTCGCCGGGCTGGTCTCCGCCCTCGACGCGGGGCCCGGCTGGCCGGACGTGACCGACGCGCCCGGGGCCGGCCCGCTCGCCGGTGTGCGGGTCCTCGACCTGTCCCGCGTGCTCGCCGGGCCCTACTGCTGCATGGTGCTCGCCGACCTCGGCGCCGACGTCGTCAAGGTCGAGCGCCCAGGCACCGGTGACGACACTCGCCACTGGGGACCGCCCTTCCACGGAGCGGACGCGGCGTACTTCTTCTCCGTCAACCGCGACCGCCGCTCCGTCGCGCTGGACCTCACCACGGCAAGGGGCCGGGCCGTCGTGCGCCGGCTCGCGCTTACCGCCGACGTCGTCGTCGAGAACTTCCTGCCGCACCACCTCGAGGCCCTCGGCCTGGCCGAGCTGCGCGAGCAGACCCGCGCGACCTGGGTCTCGGTGCGCGGCGCGGGGTCCGACGGTCCGGACGGGCACAAGCCGGGGTACGACGTGATGGCGCAGGCCCGCTCGGGCCTCATGTCGGTGACCGGCACGTCCGAGCCCACGAAGGTCGGCGTCGCCGTCGCCGATGTCGTGACCGGTCTCTACGCCGCGGTGGGCGCGTTGGCCGGTCTGCTCACCCGCCGGGCCACGAGGGTCGAGGTCGGGCTGCTCGAGGCCGCCGTGTCGATGCTGGTCAACCAGGCGAGCAACGCCCTCGTCGGCGGCGTCGTGCCGTCCTTCGCCGGCAACGACCACCCCAACATCGCGCCCTACGGCCCGGTCCCGTGCGCCGACCGCCCCCTGGTCGTCGGGGCCGGCAACGACAGCCAGTTCGCCGACCTGTGCGCCGCCATCCGGCTGGAGCCGCTGCCCGGCTGGGCGACCAACGCGGGACGGGTCGCCGACCGGGGTGCGCTGTCCGCCGCGCTGGCCGCGGTCTTCGGCGCCCGGCCCGCCGCGCAGTGGGCCGAGGTGCTCGCGGCCGCGGGAGTGCCCTGCGCCCCGGTGCAGGACGTCGGGCAGCTCGCCGACGACCCGCAGCTCACGGCGGTGGGTCTGCTGCAGGACGTCGACCACCCGGCCGGCCCGGTCACCGTGGTCGGCTCACCGCTGCGTCTCGACGGGGTGCGGCCACGGGTCCGGCGGGCCCCGCCGCTGCTCGGTCAGCACACCGTCGAGGTGCTCACGTCGCTCGGCCTGTCGGCCGCGCAGGTCCAGGAGGTGGTCGATGGCGACCGGCGGTGAGGCTCTCGTGAGGGCCCTCGAGGCGCTCGGCGTGGAGGTGGCCTTCGGGCTGCCCGGGGTGCACAACCTCGCGGCCTGGAAGGGCTTCCCGGGCTCCGGCGTGCGACTGGTCGGGGTGCGCCACGAGCAGACCGCCGGCTACGCCGCGGACGGATACGCCCGCGCGACCGGCCGCCTCGGCGTCGCGATCACCACGACCGGCCCGGGTGCGTCCAACGTCGTCACCGCCGTCGGCGAGGCGTGGGCGTCGCACTCGCCGCTGCTCGTCGTCGCGACCGACATCCCGACGACGCTGCGGCGCGAGGGCGTCTACCGCGGGGTGCTGCACGAGACCGTCGACCAGGCCGGCTTCTTCCGCCCGGTCACCAAGGCGCAGGTGCTCGTGACGTCGGTCGACAGCGTGTACGACGACGTCGTGCGCGCCGGCGAGCTTGCCCTGGAGCACCCACGCCGTCCGGTCTACCTCGAGATCCCGACCGACCTGCTCTCGGCGACCGTCACCGGCCAGGCCGTGCAGCGGACCCTGGCCAGCCGGTCCTGGACAGGGCCCGTCGTCGCCGACGGAGAGCGCGAGCCGGCGCTGGAGGAGCTCCTTACCTCCGCGAAGCCGTTGCTGTGGGTCGGCGGGGGAGCGACCGCCTCCGACGCCGGCGACCTGGTCGACCGGCTGGCCCGGGCCCTCGGCGCACCGGTCCTGTCGTCGTACGGCGGCCGTGGCCTGCTGCCCCCCGACCACCCGCACCTCGTGCCCCTGCCGCCGCACGTGCCCGAGGCGGGCGCGCTGTGGGACGAGGCCGACTGCGTCGTCGTGCTCGGCAGCGACCTCGACTTCATGAACACCCAGGGCTTCCGGCAGCCGCGCCCGCGCTCGCTCGTCGTCGTCGACCTCGCGAAGCCGGTCAACGTCGAGCCCGACGTGTGGCTGCAGGAGGACGTGTCGTCCGCCGTGGCGCGCCTCGTCGCCGCGCTGCCCGGACCCGCGCGCGAGCCCTGGTGGGAGCGCCCGGCGGGGCGTGCGTCGTACGCCGGTCCCGAGACCGACTTCCTCGACGCGCTCGAGTCGGGGCTCCCCGACGACGCCGTCGTGGTGTGCGACATGTGCGTCCCGGGCTACTGGTACGGCGGGTTCGGGCGGGTCGGGCAGCCGCGCGGACTGGCCTACCCGGTGGGCTGGGGGACGCTGGGCTTCGGCTTCCCCGCCGCGCTCGGGACGGCGCTGTCCGGCCGGCCCGCGGTCGCGGTCGTCGGTGACGGTGGCTTCCTCTTCGCCTGCGGTGACCTCGCGACGGCCGCCCAGGAGCGGCTGCCGGTGACGGTCGTGCTCGTCGACGACGGCGGCTACGGGATGCTCGCCTACGACTTCACCAAGGACGGGCTCGCGCCGCTCGGCTGCGATCTCGAGCCGCCCGACTTCGTGGCGATGGCGGCGGCCTTCCGGGTCGACGCGCGCGAGGTGACGGTGGCGGAGCTGGGTGCTGCGGTGGCGGCCGGCATCGCGAGCGGTCGCCCCAACCTGCTGGTCGTGAAGGCCTCGTGGACCCCGCCACCGACGACGTCGCCGCGCTGGTACCGCGCCGGCGGCCACTGACCGCGCCGCGGGCAGGGCGCCTGTACCCCTGCAGCGCGCCTTGCTGCAGTGCACGCTCCTGCCGTGCACTGCACACGCGTGGGTCGCGTCGTGGCCGTTGGGCAGTGCACGCGGAGGGCGTGCAGTGCAGCAAGGCGGCGAGCGAGGGTGACCGAGGGCGGTGCGCTCTGGGCGGACCGGGCCAGCGGACCGGGGCAGCGGACCGGGGCGGGACAGCGGGCGGGCCCGGTCAGGCGGGGGTGACGCCGAGGGCGTCCAGCGCAGCCATGTCGGCCGCCGACAGGGCAAAGCCGTCGACGTCGGCGTTGGCCACGACGCGCTCGCGCTGGGAGGAGCGCGGGATGACGACGACCTCGTGCTGGACGTGCCAGCGGACCAGCACCTGCGCCGGCGTGCGACCGAGGCGAGCGGCGATCGCGACGACGACCGGGCGGGTGAGGGTGCCACCACGCAGTGTGGAGTAGCCCTCGAGCACGACACCACGGGCGCGGTGACCGTCGAGGACCGCCCGGTCGAAGGACAGCGGACTCCAGGGCACCTGGTTGACGGCGGGCAGCACGCCGACGGACTCGACCAGCCGGTCCACCTGCTCAAGGGAGTAGTTGCTCACCCCGATGTCGCGGACCACGCCCTCGTCGCGGGCGGCGACGAAGTCCCGCCACAGCGCTGTGTCGTCACCCGGGGGCGGCCAGTGCACCAGCCACAGGTCGACCTGGTCGAGGCCGAGCTCGGTGAGGCTCTCCTCCAGGACCGCTCGCGGCTCGGCGACGCGGTCCGGCGGCAGCTTCGTCGTGACGAACACGTCGTCGCGGGGGACGCCGGAGGCGCGCAGGGCCTGACCGACCTCGGCCTGGTTGGCGTACATCGTGGCGGTGTCGAGGTGGCGGTAGCCGGCCGCGAGGGCCCAGCGGGTCGCGTCGACAGCCCCCTGCCCGAGCAGCCGCCAGGTGCCGAAGCCGACCAGCGGCATCTGCCCGCCCCCGGGCAGGGGAAGCGCAGTCGTGGGGACAGCGGCTGTCGGGTCGCTCATGGGGTCGGCCTGCCCGCCGTCAGGACGCGGACACGCGGGTGAGCAGGAAGACGCGCAGGTCACGCCCCGAGCGTTCGACATAGGTGTCGTAGGTGGGCCAAACCTCGAGCAGCCTCGGCCAGACCTCGGCCTTCTCGGCAGCGCTGAGCAGGTGGGCGTGGATCGGGAAGGTCCGGCCCCGGTAGGTCACCGAGGCGTCGGGGTGCGCGATGAGGTTGGCGGTCCAGGCCGGGTGGGAGGCGCCGCCCCAGTTCGAGCCGACCACGTAGAAGCCGTCGCCGTCGGGCAGCGAGGCGAGCGGGGACTCGCGCGGCAGGCCGCTCTTCGCACCCGTGGTGTGCAGGACGAGAGCGGGCACGAAGACCGTGGAGAGCAGGAAGCGGCCACCGGTGAGCCGATGGGTGACCCGGTCGAGGACCGGCATCACCGGCCGCGCGACCCGCGCGAAGACCACGGTCCCCGCGAGGCGCTGGATGCCGCTGTCGAATCGCTGTCGCACGGTCACGCGCGGCAGGCTACAGCCGGAAGTCCAGGTCGGCGGCGGCCTCCTCGGTGTCCATCTGCGCCTTCTGCAGGGTGCCGGCGTAGTCCCAGTTCATCGACTGCCAGCGGGTGAACTGATCGAGCACCCACACGCCGCTCTGCCGCGAGCCGTTGCCGGACTTGCCGTTGCCGCCGAAGGGCAGGTGCGCCTCGGCGCCGGAGGTCGAGTTGTTCACCGACACCATCCCGGCCGACACCCGCGAGCGGAAGTCCCAGGCGGCCTTGGGGTCGTTGGTGTAGATGGCCGACGACAGGCCGTAGCCGTGGTCGTTGGCGAGCGCGATCGCCTCGTCGAAGGTCTCGAAGGACATCACCGACACCAGCGGCCCGAAGGTCTCGTGGCGGTAGAGGGCGTCGTCGGGGCGTACGCCGGAGACGACCACCGGGTGGGCGTAGACGCCCGCGTCGGGGTCACCGACGAAGCCCGGCCGCGGGTTGGTCGACGTGATCCGGCCGGTCGGTCCGTGGGTGCTGTGGTGCGGCTGGATCTCCCCGAGCCACTTCTCCCAGCCGGCGAGGAAGCGCTCCGACAGCATCGGGCCATAGAGGACGTCCTGCGTCGGGTCACCGACCCGAGCGTCCGCGAGGCGGGCGAGCAGCTTCTCGAGGAACGCGTCGTGGACCGAGGAGTGCACGATCGCGACGCCGAGCGAGGTGCAGCGCTGACCGGCCGTGCCGAAGCCGCTGAACAGCGCGCCCTCGGCGGCGAGGTCGAGGTCGGCGTCGGGCATGACGACGAGCGGGTTCTTGCCGCCGAGCTCGAGGCAGGCGGTCTGCAGGTGGCGGCCGGTGAGCTCGCCGATGCGCGCGCCGACCTCCGACGAGCCGGTGAAGCCGACCTTCTGCACGAGGCCCTGCTCGAGCGCGAGCGACAACCCGTCGTAGGTGGTCGGCCCGTCGGCGTGGACGGTGTTGAGGACACCCGGGGGCAGGCCGCCCGCGACGAACAGCCGGGTGAGGGCGTCGCCGAGCGCCGCGGAGTAGTCGGCGGGCTTCCACACGACGGCGTTGCCGCACAGCAGCGCGGGCACGAGGTACCAGGAGGGCACGGCGACGGGGAAGTTGCCGGCGGTGATGATGCCAGCCACGCCGACCGGCATCCGGAAGGTGAACAGCTGCTTGTCGCGCATCTCCGACGGCACGGTCTGGCCGTAGAGGCGCCGGCCCTCACCGAGGAAGAAGTCGCAGGTGTCGATGATCTCCTGCACCTCACCGAGCGCCTCCGCGCGCGGCTTGCCGACCTCGCGGGTCACCAGCGCCGCCAGTGACTCCTTGTTGGCCTCGACGAGCCGGCCGATCGCGGCGATCGTCTTGCCGCGCACAGGGGCGGGCACGGCGGCCCAGGCGGGCTGCGCTGCCTTCGCGGCCCGAAAGGCCTCGACGAGCTGGTCGGCGGAGGCGAGCGACACCTCCGCGACGACGTCGTCGAGCTGCGCGGGGTTGACGGACGTGAAGGTCCCGGCGGTGCCCTGGACGGGGTGGCCGGCGACGAAGGACGTGACGAGCACTGCTCAGGACTCCTGGTCGGTGGTGGGGCGGGTCATCCGGGTGAGGACGCGGTCGACGGCGGCGACGCCGGCGGCGAGCTCGGCCTCGGTGACGGTGAGGGCGGGGCGGAACCGCACGCTACGGCTGCCGCAGCCGAGCAGCAGCACCCGCTCGCTGTCGCGCAGCTCGGCGAGCAGCGCGTCGCGCAGACCCTTGTCCGGCAGGGAGAAGGCCCGCATCAGGCCGCGGCCGCGGACGTCCTCGACGACGGGGTGGGTGGCGGCCAGGTCGGTGAGCAGCCCGTGCAGGACCTCGCCGAGCGAGGCGGCCCGCTCGACCAGCCGCTCGGACTCGATGACCTCCAGCACGCGCCGAGCGCGGACCATGTCGACGAGCGACCCGCCCCAGGTGGAGTTGATCCGCGACGACACCGCGAAGGCGTTGTCGGGCACCTCGTCGACGCGGCCGCCGGCCATGACGCCGCAGACCTGGGTCTTCTTGCCGAAGGCGACCACGTCGGGCTGCACGCCGAGCTGCTGGAAGGCCCACGCCGTGCCGGTCAGGCCGCAGCCGGTCTGGACCTCGTCGAGGACGAACAGCGCGTCGAACTCGACGCACAGCGCCTGCATCGCCTGCAGGAACTCCGGCCGGAAGTGGTGGTCGCCGCCCTCGCCCTGGATCGGCTCCATGACGAAGCACGCGATGTCGTGGGGGTGCTGCTCGAAGGCCGCGCGCGCCGCCGCCAGGGCCTCGGCCTCGCGGGCCTTCTCGTCGTAGGAGCTGGAGAGGTAGGGCGAGGGGATCCGCGGCCAGCCGAACTGCGGGAAGCGCGCGGTCTTGACCGGGTCGGTGTTGGTGAGCGACAGGGTGTAGCCGCTGCGGCCGTGGAAGGCGTCGCGCAGGTGCAGCACCTTGGTGCCGAGCGCCGGGTCGAGGCCGTGCGCCTCGTTCCACCGCGACTTCCAGTCGAAGGCGACCTTCAGCGCGTTCTCGACGGCGAGCGCCCCGCCCTCGACGAAGAACAGGTGCGGCAGGCCGGGGTCGCCGAGCACGCGCCGGAAGGTGTCGACGAAGCGCGCCATCGCGACGGTGTAGACGTCGCTGTTGGACGGCTTGTTGAACGCGGCCTCGAGAAGGTCGGCGCGAAAGACGGCGTCGTCGGCGAGCGCCGGGTGGTTCATGCCCAGGGCACTGCTGGCGAAGAAGGTGAACAGGTCGAGGTACGTCGTGCCGTCGCGGGCGTCGACGAGGTGCGAGCCGCGGCTGCGCGTGAGGTCGAGCACCATGTCGAAGCCGTCGACGAGCAGCGAGCGCCGCAGGACGTCGTGGACCTCCCCGGGAGCGATCGCGGGCGGGGCCGCAGGGGCGCTGTCGGTCTGCTGCGGGTCGGGCGCAACCATCGTCATCTCTGCAGGCTAGCCGGAGATTCGCCCGCCTTCTGCCATTCGGACGGGTGGATCTCCCGTGTCGCGGGCCGCTCACTAGCGTGAGCGGATGGCCACCACGCTCTACCGACGGGGCCGGGTCCGCACCCCGGCCGACCCGTTCGCCACCGCGCTGCTCGTCGACGGCGAGACGGTCGCCTGGGTGGGTTCGGAGGCTGCCGCGGACGCGATGGGTGCGGACGAGGTCGTCGACCTCGACGACGCCTGGGTCGCGCCGGCCTTCGTCGACGCCCACGTGCACGCCACCTCCAACGGGCTCGCGCTCACGGGCCTCGACCTCACCGGGGTGCCCTCGCTCGCGGCCGCCCTCGACCGGGTCGCGACGGCCGCCCGCCAGGCCCGCGGGGGAGTGCTGCTCGGCACCGGCTGGGACGAGACCGCGTGGCCCGAGGGCCGTCCGCCGACCGCCGCGGAGCTCGACCGCGCCTCCTACGGCGGGGTCGTCTACCTCGCCCGCACCGACGTCCACAGCGCGGTCGCGTCGTCCGCGCTGCTCGCCGCCGTGCCCGCCGCCCGTGACGCGGTCGGCTTCGCCGGCGACGGCCTGGTCCGCACCGAGGCCCACCACCTGGTCCGCGCCGCGGCCTACGAGGCGGTCACACCGGCGCAGCGCCGGGCGGCCCAGCGGGCGACGCTGGACCGCGCCGCGTCGCTCGGGATCGCCTGCGTCCATGAGTGCGGGGGACCCGACATCGGCGGTGAGACCGACTTCACCGCGCTGCTCGCGCTCGAGCACGGCGTCGAGCGGATCGGCTACTGGGGCGAGCTCGACGGCGTCGAGCGGGCCCGTGAGCTCGGCGCGGTCGGGGCCGGGGGAGACCTGTTCGCCGACGGGGCGCTGGGGTCGCGGACCGCCTGTCTGAGCAGGGCGTACGACGACGACGAAACCGCCGGGCACCCCTACCTCACGGCCGCCGACGTCGCCCGCCACGTCGCCGCCTGCACGCGGGCGGGCCTGCAGGCCGGGTTCCACGCCATCGGGGACCAGGCGCTCGCCGAGGTGCTCGCCGGCATCGCAGAGGCCGCGACCGACGTGGGCCTGCCGGCGGTGCGGGCACTGCGGCACCGCGTCGAGCACGCCGAGATGCTGTCCGCCGACCAGATCACCGCGATGGCCGAGCTCGGACTCGTCGCGAGCGTCCAGCCGGTCTTCGACGCCCGCTGGGGCGGGCCCGAGGGGATGTACGCCCAGCGGCTGGGCTGGGAGCGGGCGGCCGGCATGAACCCCTTCGCCGCGCTGGCCGCCGCCGGCGTCGCGCTCGCGCTCGGCTCGGACGCCCCCGTGACCGCGCTCGACCCGTGGGGGACGGTCCGCGCCGCGGTGCACCACCGCACCCCCGGTTCGGGGCTCTCGGCCCGGGCGGCCTTCTCCGCCCACACCCGCGGTGGCTGGCGGGCTGCCGGCCGCGACGATGAGGGCGAGCTCGTCCCGGGCGCGCCCGCCACCCTCGCGGTGTGGGACGTCGCCGGCGAGCTCGTCGTGCAGACCCCCGACGAGCGCGTCAGCGGCTGGTCGACCGACCCGCGGGCGGCCGTCGCGGGGCTGCCGGACCTGGACGCCGACGGCCCGGTCTGCCGGCGGTTGGTCGTGCGCGGGACGACCGTCCACGACGCCGGGTGACCGGTCGGCCGGGGGGTCGGTGAACGGCGGATGTCGCCCGTGCGGCGGGCCGGAAGTCAAGCGCCGAACGGAGCAAGATCTGCCATAGCCGTCTGACCTGCGAAAACCCGGCAAACCCGCAGGTCAGGGGCCTGTTGACAGACCCACCGCGGGGGTGGGTAAGGTCCGCGACGGTCCACCAGGGACGGTCCGTCACCGGCCCGCTGCGACCGCCCCCGACTGGGCACCTCGGCAGCCCGACCCCGCTGCCGCGGCGACGCCAGCCCAGGACCGGGGACGGGCGCGCGGGAGCACCGGAGGCGGTCGTGGGGGGTGCGATCCAGGGCAGGGACCCGGTGGCTCATCAGATAACGGCACGGCGACGGGCACCACCCGCCGGCGGGTCGGACCGAAGGCGCCGTCGGGTCCCTGCTCCATCGCACGCGACCGACCCTCGTGCGGGCACGCCAGGCAGACTGTCGGTGTGGACCCGATGGGCAGTGCGGACGGCGGCTCGGAAGGTAGGGCTGACGGCAGGGCGGATGGTGTCGCCGTCGTGGACCGCCCTGCTGCTCCCACAGCCGGCCCTGTCGGCCGGCGCGCGTGGGCGCCGGGCCTTCCCCGGGTCGCCGCCGCGGCGGCCAGCGGCGTCGTGCTCGACCTCGCCTTCGCGCCCGTCGCGCTCGCCCTGCTCGCACCCGTCGCCGTCGCCGGGCTGCTGCTCGTCGTCCGCGGACGCAGCGCCCGTCACGGCGTGGTGCTCGCGGGTGCCTTCGGGCTCGGCTTCTTCCTGCCGCTGCTGCACTGGTCCGGGACCGTCGCCGGCCCCGGCGCGTGGATCGCGCTGGTGCTCCTGCAGACCGCGATGGTGCTCCCGATGGGCGCGGCCCTGGCGGTCGTCAGCCGCCTGACCTGGTGGCCTGTCTGGTCGGCCGGCGTCTGGGTCGCGGGGGAGGCCCTGCGCTCGCGGGCGCCCTTCGGCGGCTTCCCGTGGGGGCGGCTCGCCTTCAGCCAGGCCGACACCGCGCTGACCCCGCTGGCCGCACTGGGCGGTGCCCCGCTCGTGACCTTCGGTGTCGCGCTGGTCGGGGGAGCCCTCGCGCACGTGGTGACCCGCCCCGGCAGGCGCGCCCTGTGGCCCGTCGTACCCGCCCTAGCGGTGTGGGCGGTGGCCGTCCTCGTGCCCACCCCGGTCGACGGCCCCACGACGACGGTCGCGGTCGTGCAGGGCAACGTGCCGCGCCTCGGCCTGGACTTCAACGCCCAGCGCACCGCGGTGCTGCGCAACCACGTCCAGGCGACCCGTGAGCTCGCCGACGCCGTGCGGGCCGGCACGGTCACCGGACCGGACCTGGTCGTCTGGCCCGAGAACGCGAGCGACATCGACCCCTTCGGGGACCCGGTCGCGCGGGCGCTCATCGACGAGGCGGTGCGTGACATCGGCGTTCCTGTGCTGGTCGGCACCCTCGTCGACGCGGGAGACCAGGTCGACAACACCGGGATCGTCTGGGACCCGGTCACCGGGGCGGGGGAGCGCTACGTCAAGCGGCACCCGGTGCCGTTCGGGGAGTACATGCCGCTGCGCTCGCTGCTGCGCAAGGTCACCAGCAAGGTCGACCTGGTCCCGCGCGACTTCCGCGCCGGGGACGAGCCCGGTGTGCTCGACGTCGGAGTCGCGCGTGTGGGCGATGTCATCTGCTTCGAGGTCGCCTACGACGACCTGGTGCGTGACGTCGTGACCGGAGGGGGCAGGCTGCTGGTCGTGCAGACCAACAACGCCACCTTCGGGCGCACCGCCCAGACCGAGCAGCAGCTCGCCATGGGGCGCCTGCGCGCCGTCGAGCACGGTCGCGCGGTCCTCGTCGCCGCCACCTCGGGAGTCAGTGCCGTGATCGCCCCGGACGGCCGGATCGTCGACCGCGCGGAGGTCTTCACCCGCGACGTCCTCGTCCACGAGGTGCCCCAGCGCACCGCCCTGACCGTGGCGACCCGCCTCGGCGGGCTGCCCGAGGCGGCGCTCGCGCTGGTCGGTCTGGTCGCCCTCGGGTGCGCGTTGGTGAGGCGTCCGTGAGCGGGGTCCTGGTGTGCGTGCCGACCTACAACGAGCGCGACAACCTCGAGATCATCGCGTCGCGGCTGCACGCCGCGGTGCCCGACGCGCACCTGCTCGTCATCGACGACGGCAGCCCCGACGGCACCGGTGACCTGGCCGATGCGCTCGCGGCGCAGCACGACTGGCTGCACGTGCTGCACCGGACCGAGAAGACGGGCCTCGGAGCGGCGTACGTCGCAGGGTTCGGGTGGGCCCGGGAGCACGGCTACGACGTCGTCGTGGAGATGGACGCCGACGGATCGCACGCACCCGAGCAGCTGCCGCTGCTGCTCGCGGCCCTCGACGACGCCGACCTGGCACTCGGGTCGCGCTGGGTCGAGGGCGGTCGGGTCGTCAACTGGCCGACGTCGCGCGAAGTGCTGTCACGCGGCGGCAACTGGTGGACCCGGCTGATGCTCGGGGTGCCGCTGCGCGACGCGACCGGCGGCTATCGCGCGTATCGCCGTGAGGTCCTCGACGCGCTCGCGCTCGACGCGATCTCCTCGCAGGGCTACTGCTTCCAGGTCGACCTCGCGTGGCAGACCTGGAAGGCCGGCTACCGCGTCGTCGAGGTGCCGATCACCTTCGTCGAGCGCGAGCGAGGCGAGTCGAAGATGAGCCGCGCGATCGTGCTCGAGGCGCTGTGGCGGGTGAGCTGGTGGGGCCTGACGAGCCGCCGCTCCCGCGACCGTCGACCGACCCGCGTCGGAGGCTGAGCCGTGCCACTCCTGCTCGCCGTCGCGTTCGTCGTGGTGCCGATCGTCGAGCTCTACGTGATCGTGCAGGTCGGCCAGCAGATCGGCGTACTGCCCACCATCGCCCTGCTGGTCCTCGACTCGGTGCTCGGGGCCTGGCTGGTGCGGCGCGAGGGGCGCAAGACGTGGGCGGCCTTCCGCGCGGCGCTGGCGTCGTCCAAGGTCCCCGCCCGTGAGGTCGCCGACGGGGCGCTCGTCATCTTCGGCGGCGCGCTGCTGCTGACACCCGGTTTCACCACTGACGTGCTCGGGCTGCTGTGCGTCGCGCCACCGTCGCGGGCGGTGCTGCGCCGGCTGCTGCTGGGGTTCTTCACCAGCAGGCTCGGGGTCGTGGGCCTGGTGGGCGGCGCAGTCGGCAGCCGGGCGACCCGCGGGACGCGCCGGCCGGGCAGTGGGCCCGTGGTGGACGGCTCCGTGGTGGACGGCCTCGTCGAGGGAGAGGTCGTCGAGCGGCCCGACCGCCCGGGAACGTAGCCGGGCCGCCCCCCGGGGTCAGGAGGGCGGCCCGATGAGGGGGTTCAGGTGCGTCAGGCGCTCTTCTTGGACGCCTTCGCGGCGGCCTTGACGGCGCCCTGCTGCTCGTGCAGCACGGCGAGCCGCTCGGCCAGGACCTCTTCGAGCTCGGCGGGGGAACGGCGCTCCAGCAGCATGTCCCAGTGGGTGCGGGCCGGCTTGCCCTTCTTGGGCTCGGGCTGCACACCGTCGCGCAGCAGCCCGGTCGCGCCGCAGGTGCGGCACTCCCACGTGAAGGGGATGTCTGCCTCGGCGGCGAACGGCACGGTGGTCGCGTGGCCGTCGGGGCAGTCGTAGACGGTCTGCAGCCGCGGAGCGAGCTCGGTGTGCCGGTCGCTCTCGTAGCTCACCGCTCCGAGGCGGCTGCCTCGCAGGACGCGGTCACTCATCGGGTGCCTCCCAGCAGTGGGTTCGAGTGTTCCAACGACCAGACGCCTGCGAGGATTCCCGGGTTGCCCGTGCAGAGGCTGTGGAGACGACCTTCACAACTTCTGCACACCCCTCAACCGTCGTTCCCCGCTGACACCTGGAGCCCCCGTGCTGCTGACCGCCCCCGCCCGTACCGCTGGACTGGTCGGCCGCCTCCTGTCTCCTACCCGCCTGGGGCTGGCTCGCACCGGGGTGGGAGTGGCGATGCTCACCCGACCGTCGCTGGTCCCGACGGCGCTGGGCGTCGACTCGGCGAGCGCCCAGCGGATGGACTGGGCCGTCCAGATGCTGGGCGCGCGTGAGGTCTCCCTGGGCCTCGGAGCGGTTGCGGCAGGCGGGGCGGCGCGCCGCTCCGGTGACGGTCGGCCGGCGCGGCTCTGGCTCGCCGCCGGGTTGCTCGCCGACGCCGTCGACGCCGCGGCCGTCGCGCGGGCCGTGGGCGCCGGGCGGCTGTCGAAGGGCACCGGGGGAGCGCTGGTCCTGATCGCGGCCGCCGCCGCCGGCGTCCAGGCCCGCGAGCTCGCCCACCGCTGAACCCGGGGTCGGCTCCCCACACCGGGACGATGTGGACGTCGCGGGCTCAGGTATTGCCGGAAACCCGCCGACACACCAGCATCAGCCGTCACACCCGTCCCACTGGAGCTGCTGTGCCCTCCGTCCGGTCCCTGCGCGCCCGCGCGCTCACCGCGCTGGCGCTGTGCGCCGGACTCGCCGCCGGGACGACCGCGGGGCTGAGCGCGGGACCGGCGACCACGGACCCGGTCCCGGCCATCGTGCAGATCGCCAAGCAGCAGGTCGGTGACCGCTACGAGCTCGGGGCCGAGGGGCCCGACCTGTGGGACTGCTCAGGTCTCACGTCGTTCCTGTGGGGCGAGGTCGGGGGAGTCACGGGCATGCCCCGGGTCTCGCGCGACCAGCAGCGCTGGGCGGTGCCGATCCCTGCCGAGCAGCTCCACCCCGGCGACCTCGTCTTCTACGGCCAGCCCGTCAGCCACGTCGGCCTCGCCATCGGCGGCGGCCGGATGGTCGACGCCTCCTCGAGCCGCAAGGGCGTCGTCGAGCGGGCGATCTGGACCACCGGCATCGTGCGCTACGGCCGCGTCCCGCGCGACGGCATGGTCCCCGTGAAGCCCTGGACGCCGACGCCCCTGAGCGCCGGCACGACATCGCCGACCGCCCCGTCGCCGACTGCCGCGCCAACACCGGCCGCGACTCGTCCCACCAGCGGGACCAGCACGTCGACCGTCAACCGCCCCGCCGCCGTGCCGGCTCCCGTCGTACCCCTCAAGGGCCTGCCTGGCGTGCAGAAGGTGCAGTCGAGCGCCGTCATGACCAAGGCCGCGGCCAACGCCCGCTCGGTGCTCGGGTCGACCGCGTGGACCGATGTCGAGCTGGTCCGGGTCGCGTGGCGGCACGCCGGGGGTGGCGTCCTGCCCGCCGACCGCCGCGCTCTGGTCGCGGCCTCGCGCCCGGTGGCTCTGCCCGACGCCCGCGTCGGTGACCTCGTCGTCTACGGCGCACCCGCGGAGCACGTCGGGATCTACCTCGGACACGGCTACATGGTCGACAGCTCCAAGGTCCTCGGCCGCGTGGTCGTGCGGCGCGTCTTCGCCAGCCCCACCGTGCGCCTGGTGCGCCCACCGGTGGTCACGACGGCCCCAGCCAAGCCCGCCGCCAAGCCCGCCGCGAGTTCGAGCCCTCGTCGCTGACCGTCTGCAGCGGCAACCACCTGCCGCGCCGCTTGCAGCAGTGCACGCGGTCCGCGTGCACTGCTGCACCGGAAGGGCGACCCCGTCCGCATGGACAGTGCACGCTAGGTGCGTGCAGTGCTGCAAGGCGCCGTCGTGAGGTGGCGAGAGAGTGGCACCGGGACAGCGCCCCGCTCGGCCGACTCCCCTGGCTCACATACTGCGCCGATAATCGACATTATGTCAGATCGCACGGGTCGGGAGCGCCACTGGCCCCTTCCGGGCCTGCCCGGAACCCGTGGCCGCTCGGTACGGGAGCAGCATGAGCACGGCCAGCAGCGCCAGGCACAGGGCGCTCTCGCCCAGCACCGTCCAGACCGACGACCGATGCTCACCGAGCGGCACGCGGGCGAGATCCGGCAGCGACGAGGCGAACACCGCGACCAGGCACCCTGCCGCGAACAGGGCTCGACGGGTGCGGGGTGCAGCAGGCCCGCGACGGCCGGGATCACCCACCACAGGTGATGGATCCAGCTGATCGGGGCGCGAGCACCAGCGCGCCGAACGGCGGGTAGGTGAAGCCGAGCTGCCGCGAGTCGCAGGGGTGGGCGTAGTCGTAGAGCACTCCCCCGTCGAGCCAGGAGCGCAGCGCCCCGCGGTAGATCGCGAGGTCGTAGCCGCCGTGCCCGTCGGCAAGAGACGAGCGCGTGCGCCGCGATCGTGCGCGGGCGGGCGGGCACGACGCCCACCCAGGGGCGGCCCGTGTGCGCAGCCCCGCCTGCGGAGCGACGCCTGGCCGCCCGGGCGGCTAGGGGACGAGCGCCTCGGTGAGCCGCTCCTGGGACGCCGACGCCGACGCGAGCTCGTTCTGCGCGGCCACGGTGCGGGCCGCGGCCGCGAAGGCAGCGGCCTTCTGCAGCGCGATCTCCGCGACCTCGTCGGCGGACGCGCCCCGCTCCGTGGGACCGGGTCGGACGACCGGCGCGGCGCCTGCGCCCTCACCAGCGCGGCGCGCCGCCGCAGGGCGGGCACCCGTGACCGGGGTCGACAGCGCGATGTCCGTGATGCGCACGTGGCCTCCATCCATGACGGCCGCGAGCAGATCGCGACCATCACGATGATCGGCCGCCGGAGCGGTTCGGCGCACTACCCGACCGGGTGGTTCTCGGGTGGCCGTGGTGACTACCCCCCGCGGCCCGGACCGCTAGGCGCGTAGGAAGTTCTGAACGCCGTACCAGCGCCCGGACATCGTCTTGTAGGCGCCCATGCCCATGCTCTTGTAGTCGGGGCGCAGGATGTTCGCGCGGTGACCGGAGCTGTTCATCCACATCTGGAACATCTGGTCGGCGCTGACGTTGCCGAACGCGATGTTCTCCCCCGCGCCGCTGGCGCCGCAGGTCGCCGCAACGCGCGACATGTTGTTGTGGACGAGCTTGCCGAGCTGGGCGAGCCGCAGCGCGTAGTTGCCGGCGATGGTGGTCGCGCAGCCCGACTTCACGAGCGGGCGCAGGCCGCGGGAGGTGCGGGCGGCGTTGGTGAGCTGGAACAGGCGGTTCTCGTAGACGTCCGCGGCCGACAGCGACGTGACCGCCTGGGCGCGCACGACCGTCGTCGTGGGGGCAGTGGCCACGGAGGTGGTCGTCGCGGTGACGGGAGCGAGGGCGTGGACCTTGAAGACCGGGCCGTCGGCGGCGAGCGCCGGGGCGGAGCCCAGGAGCGGCACGGCCACGAGGGCGGTCAGGGTGAGAACGCTGGCGCGCTGAGCGAGTCGCACGAGATGAGGACCTCTCGGACATCGGGGGCAGGTCAGGTCAACCGGTCCCCGAGGCGGACGTCCCGCCACAGGGTGCCTCGGCAGATCGGGGGCAGGGACTTGAGCGGCCAGGTGGGTGATCCACCTGACTACGGACGGGTCGTGGGCCGTGGCCGAGGGGCAAGAGGGAGGCCGTCCGGTGGAGCTGGGTACTGAGGAAAGTGTAGGCCAATCGGGTGAAACCAGGACATCGAAACGCCGTACATCAGGTGATCTGGGCCATGCCTCGTGGACCAGGCAGACTCGACGGGTGGACACCCGACCGCTGGCCGTCTTCGACGTGGACGGTGTGCTCGCCGACGTTCGACACCGCCTGCACCACCTCGACCACCGGCCCAAGCGCTGGGACGCGTTCTTCCAGGCCGCCGTGGACGACCCGCCGCTGTCCGAGGGCCTGGCCCTGGCTGCCGAGGCCGCGCGCGACTGCGAGGTCGTCTACGTCACCGGCCGCCCGGAGCGGTGCCGGGCCGACACCCTGGCGTGGTTCGCCTGTCACGGCCTGCCCGAGGGCGCCCTGCACATGCGCTCCGACTCCGACCACAGCCCGGCGGCGGTCGGCAAGCCCCGCTGGCTCGCCCGGGCCGCGCGCGACCGCGTGGTGGCCTTTGTCGTCGACGACGACCTCGCCGTCTGCGACGCCTACGAGGCCGCGGGGCACCGGGTGCTGCGCGCCACCTGGATGACGCGCAGCGCGCAGGCCGACGCACAGCTGTCGGCCGCGCAGGAGTCCGAGGGCCGCACCTGAGCGCGCGGGGTCAGGGCGCGGACAGCGCCGCGACGACGGGGGCGGCCTTGGCGTGGGCCTCCGCGACCTCGGCGAGCGGGTCGCTCCCCCACGTGATGCCGCCGCCTGCCCAGACGTGGGCGCGCCCGTCGGCAACCGCCACCGTGCGGATCGTCAGCCCGAGGTCGCAGCCCCCCGGGTAGAGCAGACCGAGGGCGCCCATCGAGGGTCCGCGCCCCACCGGCTCGAGGCCGGCCAGCAGCGCGCAGGCAGCCCGCTTGGGCGCGCCGGTGACCGAGCCGCCAGGTGCGAGAGCCGTCAGGACGTCGAGGGCGGTCGCACCGGCCGCGAGCTCGGCGGCGACGGTCGACCCGGCGTGCCACAGGTGCGCCCACCTGCTCACGTCGTAGAGCCGCTCGACGGTGACCGAGCCGGTGACCGCGACCCGCCCGAGGTCGTTGCGCTCGAGATCGACGATCATGACGTGCTCGGCGCGGTCCTTGGTGCTGACGAGCAGCTCCTCGCGGGCGCCCGGGCGCTCGACGCGGGTGCCCTTGACGGGGACCGTGGTGACGCGCCGACCGGTGACCTGGACCAACTGCTCCGGCGAGGCCGACCCCACGGCCCAGCCCGCGCCGGACAGCATCCCGGCGTAGGCCCCGGCTCCTGCCATCGTCGCGACGCGACGGGCGACCGCGCGCGGGTCGCCGCTGCTGGGTGCGCTGCGGTGACCGACGACGTTGGCCTGGTAGACGTCCCCGCGCCCGATCGCCTCCCGCACCTTCTCGACGGCCGCCGCGTGCTCGGCGTCGGTCCACGACAGCGCCCACTCCCCCACGGCCGGCGCAGGGGTGTCAGGGTGCGCGGGCCGGTCTGCCCGACGCAGGGCGACGGCCACGACGTCGGGGACGGCGACCGGGCTGGCGGCTCCCTTGGGCATCCCGGCCAGGGCCGCGCACCCGTCGGCGCCGAGGAGCAGCGCGACGGCGGTCTGTCCGGAAGACGACTGCGCTGCCGGCTCGCCCGCGAGACCGTGCGCGGACAGGAAGTCGTCGAGCAGATCGCGGAGGTGCCCCGTGGTGGTCCCCGTGGACGTTCCGGTCGCGCTCCACTCGAGCCGGTCCACCTCGACGAGCGGGCCGCGCCAGGCAGCGGGCCGGCCGGGCGGCTCGTCGGTGCCGCTGGCCCTGCCGGTCGGCACAGTCTCCCCCGATCGTGCAGTTCAGGCCCCGGACGGGCTCGCCGAGGTAGACAATGTCATCTGCGTCACTTCCGCCACCCGCGGGTCGTTGACGCAAGACGAGCAGCGCATCGGAGCGCACCCGCTACCCGCGGGGGCCGACCCGAGGCCTTCGACGCAGGAGCACACCAGCATGGCACCCACGAGCAGCCCACTGCCCCAGGAGCTCGACACCGCGTGCGCGCACGAGCCACGGTGTCCCTCAGCGCACGCCGCCGACCACGACGCCGCCCGCGTCATCTCGAGCCACCCGGAGCAGGGCTGGTCCCTGCTGTGCAACGGCGTCGTGCTCTTCGAGGACACCGGCGAGCTGATGCCCGACCGCAGCACGGTCGCGCCGCACCGCCCGGCCTGCCGGGTCTGGTCGCCCTGCGGCTCCCCGACCGCTGCCTGAGCCTCCCGCCGGGAGCACCACCACGTCGTACGACGTGAGCTCCCGACCCCTGCACCTGCTGCACGCGACCACGGCCCCTCCCCCGTCCGGGGTGGGGCCACTGTCGTGAGCGGGATGCCTATCCCACCAGCAGGTGCGTCAGTCGGCGTAGACCTCCGGCGAAGGACAGCTGCACACCAGGTTGCGGTCACCGAAGGCGCCGTCGATGCGACGGACCGGCGGCCAGTACTTCGTGGCGGCCACCACAGCCCCCGGGAAGGCACCGAGCTCGCGCGAGTAGGAGCGACCCCACTCCCCCGTGACGTCGGCCGCGGTGTGCGGCGCGTGGCGCAGCGGGTTGTCGTCGGCCGGCCAGGTGCCCGCCGCGACCTCGTCGATCTCGGCCCTGATCGCGATCATCGCGTCGCAGAACCGGTCGAGCTCGGCGAGGTCCTCGGACTCGGTCGGCTCGATCATGAGCGTGCCCGCGACCGGGAAGCTCATCGTCGGGGCGTGGAAGCCATAGTCGACGAGCCGCTTCGCGACGTCGTCGACCGTGACGCCCGTCTCCTTGGTGATCGTGCGCAGGTCGACGATGCACTCGTGGGCCACGAGCCCCCCGCGACCGGTGTAGAGCACCGGGAAGTGCGGCTGCAGCCGGGCGGCGACGTAGTTGGCCGACAGGACCGCGACCTGGGTGGCGCGGGTGAGCCCGTCGGAGCCCATCATGCGGACGTAGGCCCAGCTGATCGGCAGGATCCCGGCGCTGCCGTAGGGCGCTCCGCTGATCGGGCCCGGCCCGGTCGCCGGACCGGCGGCCGGGTCGAGCGGGTGGTTGGGGAGGTACGCCGCGAGGTGCTCCCGCACCGCGACCGGCCCCACGCCCGGACCGCCACCGCCGTGCGGGATGCAGAAGGTCTTGTGGAGGTTGAGGTGGCTGACGTCGGCCCCGAAGCGGCCGGGCTTCGCGAGGCCGACCAACGCGTTGAGGTTGGCGCCGTCGACGTAGACCTGACCGCCCGCGTCGTGCACCGCGGCGCAGACCTCTGTGATGGTGTCCTCGAAGACCCCGTGGGTGCTCGGGTAGGTGACCATCAGCGCGGCGAGCCGGTCGCGGTGCGCGTCGATCTTGGCGTGCAGGTCGACGACGTCGACGTCGCCCGTGGGCGTGGTCCCGACCACGACGACCCGCATGCCGGCCATGACCGCGCTCGCGGCGTTGGTGCCGTGGGCGCTCGCCGGGATGAGGCAGACGTCGCGCGCGGTGTCGCCGTTGGCGCGGTGGTAGCCACGGATCGCGAGCAGACCGGCCAGCTCGCCCTGGCTCCCGGCGTTGGGCTGGAGGCTGCAGGCGTCGTAGCCGGTGACCTCGCACAGCCAGCGCTCGAGGTCGGTGACGAGCTGGCGGTAGCCCTCGGCGTGCCGGGCGGGTGTGAAGGGGTGCAACCCGCCGAACTCCGGCCAGGTCACCGGCTCCATCTCGGTCGTGGCGTTGAGCTTCATCGTGCAGGACCCCAGCGGGATCATGGTGCGGTCGAGCGCCAGGTCCTTGTCGGACAGCCGCCGCAGGTAGCGCAGCAGCGCGGTCTCGCTGTGGTGGGTCCGGAAGACCTCGTGCGTGAGGTACGACGAGGAGCGTCGCTGCGCGTCGGGCAGCGCGTCGGGGGTCGTCGCGTCCAGGGCGTCCCAGTCGGGGGCGTCGGCGCCGAAAGCCGCGAGCACGACCTCGAGGTGGGCGCGCGTGGTGGTCTCGTCGGTGCTGACCCCGACGGTGTCGTCGTCGACGAGGCGCAGGTCGACGCCGGCCACCCGGGCCGCCTCGACGACGGGGGCCGCCCGACCGGGCACCCGCAGCGTGAGGGTGTCGAAGAAGTGCGGGTGGACGGTCTCGGCGACGCCGTCGAGCGCGCGGCTGAGCAGCGCGGCCATCCGGTGGGCGCGGCTGGCGATCGTCCGCAGGCCCTCCGGTCCGTGCCACACGGCGTACATGCCGGCGATCACGGCCAGCAGCACCTGCGCGGTGCAGATGTTGGAGGTCGCCTTCTCGCGGCGGATGTGCTGCTCGCGGGTCTGCAGGGCCAGCCGGTAGGCGGGCGCGCCGTTGGCGTCGACGCTGACACCGACGAGGCGGCCCGGCATGGAGCGCTCCAGACCGGTGCGCACCGCCATGTAGCCGGCGTGCGGACCGCCGTAGCCGAGCGGCACGCCGAAGCGCTGGGTGGTGCCGATCGCGACGTCCGCACCGAGCTCGCCCGGGCTGGTGAGCAGCGTGAGGGCGAGCAGGTCGGCGGCGACGGCGACGATCGCCCCGCGGGCGTGAGCGGCCTCGACCAGTGGCCGCAGGTCGCGCACCGCGCCGCTGCTACCGGGGTGCTGCAGCAGGACGCCGAACACCTCGATGTCGGCAGGGAGACCTGTCGACATGTCCACCACCTGCACGCTCAGCCCCAGCGGCTCCGCCCGGGTCTCGATCACCGCGACCGTCTGCGGGTGGGTGTCGGCGTCGACGAGGAAGACCGCGCTGTCCGGGGCCTTGCTGGTGCGGCGGGCCAGCGTCATCGCCTCGGCGGCGGCGGTCGACTCGTCGAGCAGCGACGCGCCCGCCAGGGGCAGTCCGGTGAGGTCGGCGACGACGGTCTGGAAGTTGAGCAGCGCCTCGAGCCGGCCCTGGCTGATCTCGGGCTGGTAGGGCGTGTAGGCGGTGTACCAGGCCGGGTTCTCCAAGACGTTGCGCAGCACCACCGGCGGCGTGTGGGTGCCGGCGTAGCCCATGCCGATCATCGGCACCTGGACGGTGTTGCGCCCGGCGAGCGCCCGCAGCTCGGCGAGCGCCTCCTGCTCGCTCGCCGGCGCCGGCAGGTCGAGCGACTCGGTGAGGCGGATCGCGTCGGGGACGGCCGTGCGGGCGAGGTCCTCGAGGCTGCCCTGGCCGATGACGGCGAGCATCTTGGCGATCTCGTCGGCGTCCGGGCCGATGTGGCGGGTCGCGAAGGGCGCCGCCTGCTCGAGGTCGCGCAGGGCGGGACGGGGGGTGCTCGACACGGGACTCGACACGGGGGGCCTCCAGGCACCGGCGCGACGCCGAGCGCTGGTCAGCGCTCGGCGGGCCCTCCCCCTCTGTCACGGGACCTGAGAGCTTCACCCAGCCTGCGGGCTTGCACCGTCGGTGGACCACCCGGCCCGTGGCGGGCCGGGATGGTCGCTTTCCAGAGTCGCCTGTCCCACGCGGTCCACGGGGCCTGAGAGGTTGTCGGGGAGGACTTGCTCCTTCGGCGCCCCGCACTGGCGTGCACGGGGACTCTCCCGCGTGGGGTCGTCGGCAAGGCCGAGCCTACCAGCGCGCCGACCCACCAGCCCGTCGTACGACGGGGTCGGTCGGCGTGTCCGCGAGGGGTGCGGCGTGCGGTCGCGAGCTCAGCCGGCGGTGCGGCGGCGGCGGCGCGAGGCGAGCTCGTCGGCGTGCTCGCCCTGGTCCGCGGGAGCGGACTCGGCCTCGCGGGCGCGCTCGCCCGGGAGCTGGGCGAGGGAGCCCTCGACGTCGCGGACGTGGCGACCGACGGCGATCGCGAAGACGGCCTGACCGCCCTGCAGCAGGTCGACGACCTCATCGGTGCTGGTGCACTCGTAGACGGTCGTGCCGTCGCTCATCAGCGTGATCTGCGCCAGCTCCTCGACACCGCGGTCGCGCAGCGTCGAGATCGCGGTGCGGATGTTCTGCAGCGAGACGCCCGCGTCGAGCAGCTTCTTGACGACCTTGAGGACCAGGATGTCGCGGAAGCTGTAGAGCCGCTGGGTGCCCGACCCGGAGGCCTCGCGCACGCTGGGCTCCACCAGGCCGGTGCGGGCCCAGTAGTCGAGCTGGCGGTAGGTGATGCCCGCGGCGCTGCACGCGGTGGGGCCGCGGTAGCCCACGCCCTCGGGGTCGCCACCGGGCTGGTCCTCGAGCGGCAGGTCGTCGAACAGGCTCGCCTGGAGGTTGAGGCTCGCACGCGGGCTGGCCGGTGCAGCCGGCGCGCCCACGTCAGCACCCGGCTGCTCGTCGTTGCCGTGCCCGCTGGTCTCGTCGACCACCGCGTGCCTCCTGTGCCGCCGTGCTCCGGTGCCGCTCGGGGGGTCAGCCCGCGCCGCGTGTGCAGTGCACGCTAAGGACGTGCGCCGTGCTGCGCAACGACCGCGGGGGCGTGTCGTCGCACGTGTCTCAACTCTCGACCTCTACTCAAGGGTGAGGGCTAGGAGCCCTGCTCGAAGTCTTCAGGCGTGATGGTGTCGAGGAACTCGCGGAACTTCTCCACCTCGTCCTCCTGCTCATCGGGGATCGCGATGCCCGCCTCGGCGAGCACGGCCTCCTCACCACGGATGACCGCTCCGGTGCGCATCGCGAGCGCGATCGCGTCGGAGGGGCGAGCGCTGACCGTGGTCCCGCCGTCGAAGGCGAGCTCGGCGTAGAACACGCCCTCGCGCAGCTCGGTGATGGTCACCGTGCGCAGCGGGCTGTCCAGTGCGGCGAGCAGGTCGCGCAGCAGGTCGTGGGTCATCGGTCGGGCCGTGACGACGCCCTGCTGCGCGAAAGCGATCGCGGTGGCCTCGACCGCCCCGATCCAGATCGGCAGGTAGCGGTCGCCGTCGACCTCCTTGAGCAGCACGATCGGCTGCTGGCTGGGGAGCTCGACGCGGACCCCGACGACGCTCAGCTCGCACAGTGAGCCGGGCGGCCCCTGCTCAGCGGGCTCGTCCACGGGGCCTCCCTCGATCCTGCGGGGCGCGTCCCCGGCAGTCTGTCGACCCTACCCCCGCGGGTCGGCCCCTGCCGCCCCCGGACCGGTGACCGGTCCTAGCGCCGAAGGCCCGGCCCGAGCCCGGCCTTCACCAGCGTCGAGTGCAGCTTGACCGACAGCGCGGCGAGCTCGCGCACGACCTCGTCGGCCCGGGCCCGCGCCTCGGGGTTGCGCTGGCGCACCAGAGGCGTGACGACCTGCTCGACCAGACCGATCTCCCGGTCGGCCGCGGCCTTGAAGGGGCGCAGGTGCCGGGCCTCGATGCCGAAGCGGGCCATCTCCGCGACCGTCTTGGCGACGACGAGCGCGTCGCCGTCGTAGTGGCTCCCGCCGGCCCGCGTGGTGACGAGGCCGTACTGCTCGAGCGCGAGCAGCTGCTCCTCGTCGAGCCCGGCCGCCGAGAGGAGCTCGGCGCGGGACAGCCGGATCTCGCTCACGTCGGGCAGGAAGCTCTCCGGCGACGGCAGCCCCTCCGCGGCGACCAACGCACGCGGCACGCGGGGCCCTCCCGTGGTGCCGAGCGACGGCGGTTCGAGTCCCCTGTCGAGGGCGTCGAGGTGCTCCTTGATGACCCGCAGCGGCAGGTAGTGGTCGCGCTGGGCGGACAGGACGAAGCGCAGGCGCGCGAGGTCCTCCCGCGAGAACTTGCGGTAGCCGCTTGACGTGCGCTCGGGCTCGACGAGACCTTCAGCCTCGAGAAAGCGGATCTTCGAGATCGTGATGTCCGCGAAGTCCGGGCGCAACTGGCCCAGCACCTCGCCGATGCTCATGAAGGCCCGGCTCACCACCGCATCCGCCCGGGAAGGAAGGTCGGCGCGGGACGGCGTCGTCACTGGCCCCCTCCGACGAGGAAGACCAGGCGGTACTTGCCGATCTGCACCTCGTCACCGCCCGTGAGCGCTGCCGCCTCGATGCGCTCCCTGTTGAGGTAGGTGCCGTTGAGGCTGCCCACGTCCCGGACCAGGAAGCCGTGCTCCTCGCGCACGAACTCGGCATGCCGCCGGCTCACGGTGACGTCGTCGAGGAAGATGTCGCTCTCCGGGTGCCGTCCGGCCGTCGTGGTGGCGGCGTCGAGCAGGAAGCGGGAGCCGGCGTTGGGCCCACGCTTCACGACGAGCAGCGCGCTGCCCGCGGGCAGGGCCTCAACGGTGCTCCCGGCAGGCTCGTCCTGGCCCGCCCCTTCGGTGGCCTCGACGGACTCGGCACCGCCCTCGAGCGCGCCCTCGAGCGCGGCGAGCGAGATCGTCGAGGTGGTGTCCACCCCCGGGATCTCCCCCGCACCGGGTCCCCCGGACGGCGCGCTGACCGCGGTGCCGCAGCGCGCGCAGAAGCGGCTGTCGTCGGGGTTCTGCTGACCGCACTGCGTGCAGAACACGTCGGTGCCCGCCTCCGCTCGTCCGCGTGCGAGGGGTGGGTCACCGCCTCGCGGTCCCCCGGGCCGGGTGGGCCGGGTCGTCACGACCGTAGTGCGTGCTCGGCGGCAGGGTCAACCGCCGGTGGAGGTCGAGGTGGCGGCACGACCCTCGACCCGAGGTCGAGTCATACTGTGAGGGACCGTCAGCCCAGCAGGGCCTGGTAGGCGGCGGCGTCGAGCAGCGAGGTGTGGGCGAGCGCCGCGCTCACCCCGCCCGTCGGCGCCAGCTCCACCATCCAGCCCTCGCCGTAGGGGTCGGAGTTCACCAGCTCGGGGGCGGCGTCCAGTGCCTTGTTGCGCGCCGTGACGGTGCCGGGCAGCGGGGCGTAGACGTCCGAGACGCTCTTGGTCGACTCGACCTCACCCATCGCCTGACCCAGCTCGACGTCGGTGCCGACGGAGGGCAGCGTCACGAAGACGATGTCGCCGAGCGCCTCCTGGGCGTAGTGCGTGATGCCGAGGCGCAGGACGGCGTCGGGACCGTCGCCGACCACCTTCACCCACTCGTGCTCGGCGGTGTACTTCAGGTCGTCGGGGTACACCGGCGCCTCTCGGTCGGGGCGGGCGCAGCCGCGCTCGCCAAGGGTGGTGGGGTGGCCGGACGGGTCAGTCGGACTCACCGGTCGGGCGAGCGTAACGAGGACGCGACAGCTGTCGCAAGGCGGTCACCGCGAGCGCCTCGCCGCGCGTGACGACAACTTGTCCACCGGCCCGCTCGGCAACGTCCTCGACCCCACCGGGGATGGCCATGGCCGAGGCCAGCGTGCCGGGGTCGCCCAGGACGGTGAAGCGGTAGGGCGGGCGCAGCAGGGTGCCGTCGACCTCGACACCACGCGGACCGTCGTTCCCGTCGGACGCACCGTCGGGAATGGCGTCCACGAGCGCGGTGCTCGCGACCACCCGCACCACCGGCGCGGTTCCCTCCCCCTCGCCGCTGACGACCGGGCCCTCGACCTGGATCGCCTCTGCCCCCGCGCCGCGCAGCTCCTCCAGGGCGTCGAGCAGCACGTCGGCGCCGAGCTCGCCCTGCGGGTCCGTGAGGGTCAGGACGATGCCGGGTCCGCGCGCCTCCACCGTGCCCGTGAGGACACCCAGCACGAGCGTGCGCCGCTGAGCCTGCTCCAGCGCGACCTGCGCCTGGTCCGAACCGCTGCTCAGCCGGTCCTTGGCCGCCGTGAGGCTGGCCAGCTCGCGGCGCAGCCGGTCCTCCCTGTTGGACAGGTCGTCGAGGATGCGGACGAGGTCCTCCTCGCGTGCAGCAGCCAGCAGGCCGTCGTCCTGCGCCGAGCGGACCTGCACGGCGGCCGCGAAGCCGAGCAGGGCGAGCAGAGCCGCGACCGAGACGTCGACCCTCCTCAACCGAGGGCGCAGGACGCGGGCCAGGCGCCGCCAGGCGCTCGGCGGGGCCGGCGGGGCCGGCGGGGTCGGCGCCCGGTCTTGCGCGCCGCTCGCGCCGGTCATGCCCGGAAGACGTGGCGCCGGATCGCCGCCGCGTTGGAGAAGATCCGGATCCCGAGCACGACGACGACCCCGGTCGAGAGCTGCCCGCCCACCCCGAGCTGGTCACCGAGGAAGACCACCAGGCCGGCGACGAGCACGTTGCTCACGAAGGACACGACGAACACCCGGTCGTCGAAGATCCCGTCGAGCTGGGCACGGACCGCACCGAAGACCGCGTCGAGCGCCGCGACGACGGCGATGGGCAGGTAGGGCTGCAGCACGGCGGGGACGGTGGGCTCGAGCAGCAGGCCCAGCGCGACGCCCACCGCCAGTGCGATGGCGGGGATCACCGCTGCACCCCCTTCGGTACGGCGCTGCGCAGGTCTGGGTCACGCGCGGACGGCAGGCGCAGGTTACGTCCCGGTTCCACACCGAGGCGCAGGCCGTACAGCGAGGTGTACGTCGCGAGCCGGCGACCCGCCGTGCCGTCGACGAAGCGAGGCTCCAGCGACGCCGGGTCACCGACGGCCTGCACGACGTACGGCGGGACGAGCGGTCGCTTGTCGACCAGGACGGCGTCGCCCGCTCCGCGGATGGCGGTGAGCGCGGTGAGCCGCTGGTCGTTGACGCTGATCGCCTCGGCGCCCGCGGCCCACAGCCCGTTGACGAGCTCCTGGAGGTCACGGTCGAGCACCCGTCCGTCGCCCGGACGCCCGCCTCGGTCGTCGAGCGGTGCGCCGTCGTCCCCGCGGGCCGCAGGCGCGTCGTCGAGGGTGACGACCAGGCCGTCGCCCGTCACGGCCGTCGTCCCGGCAAGCAGCTCGACCAGTCCGAGACGCGCCGAGACCTCCCGGCCGCGCGCGTCCGCGGCCAGGGCCTCGTCCCGCACACTGGCCAGAGACGCCTGGAGTCCCGCCGCCTGCGCGGCGAGCTCGTCCGTCGAGGCGATCCGCTCGCGGACGTCAGCCGCGAGGGCCGCGCGGCTCGGGTCCTGCGCGGCGTCGCGCCGACGCACCTGGGCCGCTGCGATCCCGGTGACGACGCCGAGGGCGACGAGCAGCACGAGGGCGACGAGCCGCCTCGGAACGGGAACGACCGCGGCGGGCGTCCCGCCGGTCGTGGGTGCGTCGCCGGAAGCCTTGCGCCGGGCTGCATCGGCGTACGCCTCGTCGAGAGTGTTGGTCATCATGTCGACAAGAAGTGACATCGACCCATCGACACGGGCCGGGGGCGACGAGGGAGGGGTGGGGCGCACCGGCTCATCCTGCCCCACCCGTGCGTCACCTGGACGACGCGGACCCGCGCCCCTCAGGTCGCTCACACGGCAACGGCCTCCACCACCGCGGTCCAGCTGTCCAGCAGGGCCGCGGCCGCGACCGGCGTGGCGGCCTCGGCCCACAGGTGCGTCACGGCCTGGGTGGGGTCGGGGAGCACGAGCGCCCAGGAGCCGTCCGGCTCGACGACGCGCACGCCGTCGGTGGTGTCGACCTCGCGGGACCCCGCTGCCTCCATGACGACGCGCATCACGGTGCCCTTGGCGGCCCAGGGCGTCGCGACGTCACGACGCAGGACGTGCGCGAGGGGGATGCGCGCGTCGATCTCCGACAGCGACAGCCGGGTGCGCGCCACGAGACCGAGCAGCCGGACGAACGCCGCCAGACCGTCGATCCCGGAGCCGTGCTCAGGGACGACGAAGCCGCCCCTGCCGTCGCCGGCGAGGACGACGCCGTCGCCCCGGGCGCACCGGGTGAGGTCGTCGGGGGACGTCGCCGTCCACACGATGCCGGTGCCGTGGAAGGCGGCGACCTGCTCCGCGACACGCGTGGTGGTCACCGGCAGGGCGATCGCGCCACCGCGGCCCCGCTCCGCGGCGACGAGGTCCAGCACGACCAGCAGCGCGCGGTCGTCATGGACGAGCTCGCCGCGGTCGTCGACCAGCGCGATGCGCTCGGCGAGGTGGTCGAAGCGCACGCCGAAGGCCGCCCCCGAGCTGGCGACGAGGGCGCCTAGCCGCTCGAGGTCGTGGAGGTGCTCGGTGAGCGTTTCGGTCGTCGAGGTCTCGCTCAACCTGCCGTTGACGGTGAGCACGTCGACGCCCAGCCGGCCGAGCAGCGTGGGCAGCACGAGGGCGGCTGCGCCCCCCGCGGTGTCGAGGACCACCTTGAGGTGCGCCTCGGCCACCCCGCTGACGTCGACGTTCCGCAGGAGCTCTTGCGCATAGGTCTCCACGGTCCGCGCCGGGAAGGAGAGCTCGGCGATCTCCCCCGGGAACGCCCGCCGGAACTCCTGTCGGGCGAACACCCGCTCAAGCCGCCGCTGCGCAGCAGGCGAGAGGTCCGAGCCGTCGGCGTCGAGGAAGACCACGTCGATCGACTGCGGGTCCCCCGGGGTCGTGCGCAGGACGACGCCGCCGACGGCGTCGCTGCGCGAGGTCTCGAAGCGGGTGATCGGCAGCGGTGTGACCTCGAGGTCCCGGACGTCGATCGCGGACGCGGTGAGCGCCGCGATGACCGCCCGCTTGAGGGCGCGGGCAGCGCGCGACGCATCGCGCGAGGTCGTCACGACCGTGCCCTTCTGGAGCGTGGTGGCGAAGGCCGACGCCAGCCGGACCACGAACTCCGGGGTCATCTCGACGTTGACCAGGCCCGACACCCCTCGGGGCCCGAACAACGACGACGTCCCGCGCGACTCCCAGATGACCGAGGTGTGGACGACCGCGCCGGCCTCGATGGTCTTGAAGGGATAGACCTTGACCCCGCTCGAGACGAACGCCTCCTGCTCCACGACGCACTCGTCGCCGACGACCGCACCCTCCTCGATGCGCGCTGCCCGCATGACGTCGGTGTTCTTGCCGATGACGCAGCCGCGCAGCGTCACCTGGGCGCCGATGAAGGCGTTGTCGTGCACGACGGCGCGGTGCAGGAAGGCGCCGCCCTTCACGACGACGTTGGACCCCAGCACGGTGTACTCGCGCAGCTCCGCCCCGGCCTCGACCTTGGCGTAGTCACCGATCAGGAGGGGTCCGGACAGCACCGCCTCGGGATCGACCTCCGCCCCCTCTCCCACCCAGACCCCAGGAGACAGCTCGAAGCCATCCATCTCGACGTCTACATGACGGTTGAGCACATCGGCCTGCGCCCGAAGGTAGGACTCATGCGTGCCGACGTCCTCCCAGTAGCCATCGGCGACATAGCCGTAGACCGGCGCACCCGCGGCGACCAGAGCCGGGAAGACGTCTGCGGACCAGTCGACGACCTCGCGGGCCGCGACGTGCGCGAAGACCTCAGGCTCCATGACGTAGATGCCGGTGTTGACCTGGTCGGAGAACACCTGACCCCAGGTCGGCTTCTCGAGGAAGCGCTCGATGCGCTGCTCCTCGTCGGTGATGACGATGCCGAACTCCAGCGGGTCGGGCACCCGGGTGAGGCAGACCGTCACCAGCGCACCGCGCTCGCGATGGGCCGCGACCAGCGCGGTGAGGTCGATGTCGGTGAGCGCATCACCGGAGATCACGACGAAGCTGTCGTCACGCAGGGCGTCCTCGGCGTTCTTCACCGATCCTGCCGTGCCCAGCGGGGTCTCCTCCGTCGCGTAGGACAGGTGCATCCCGAGGTCACCGCCGTCGCCGAAGTAGCTCCGCACGAGGGAGGCCAGGAACTGCACCGTCACGACGGTCTCGTCGAAGCCGTGCCGCTTGAGCAGCCGCAGCACGTGCTCCATGATCGGTCGGTTCGCGACCGGGAGCAGGGGCTTGGGCTGGTTGGCCGTCATCGGCCGTAGGCGCGTCCCTTCGCCCCCAGCCATGACGACCGCTCTCACGTCTCGCCGCCCTCCGCGCGCGCCGCACGCACCACGTGCCTGACCTGCACGGCGTAGAGCACGCCGGCCCACAGGTAGAGGACGCTCCCCCACGTCGCGAAGGCCCAACCCAGTGGCCGGAAGACCGTCGCGAGCGTGTCGTCCTGGTCCGGCAGGGCGGCGAGCAGCATCGGGAAGGCGTAGAGCAGGTTGAACGTCGCGGCCTTGCCGAGGAAGTGCACCGGCAACGGCCCGTAGCCGACGTTGCGCAGGACCGGGATCGTGAAGGCCAAGGCCACGTCACGGCCGATCAACACCAGAGCCCACCACAGGGGCAACCCGTCACGGACGACGAGCGCGAGCAGGGTGGCGAGGATGTAGAGCCGGTCCGCAGCAGGGTCCAGCAGCTGCCCCAGGCGGGAGAACTGCCCGTACTTGCGCGCGATCTTGCCGTCGAAGTAGTCGCTGGCGCCCGCCGCCATCAGCAGCAGGATGGCCCGGCCGTCCTGCTCGGTGACCAGCACCCAGTAGAGGAACAGCGGTACGCCGGCCAGTCGCAGCGCGGACAGCAGGTTGGGCACCGTCCAGATGCGGTCGGACGGGCTGTGCTCCGTCGCGGTCGCCACGTGCCGGACCCTACACACCGTGCGCCCGTCGACCCCGACACGGTGCGGCGGCGAGGCCCTGCGTCGTACCGTCGGTGCTCCCGACCGACCCGGCAGCACCCGCTACGGCCACGACGGTGCCCGGTTGAGCGAGGCCTGGGTCGTCCTCGCGGACGACCCAGGCCCGCAGACGTCGGGCTGACAGGATTTGAACCTGCGACCCCCTGACCCCCAGTCAGGTGCGCTACCAAGCTGCGCTACAGCCCGCGGATGATGCGGTGACGTGCGGACACACCCTAGCGGATCAGCCCGTCCGCTTGCCCTTCTCTCGGACCTGGACCGAGATCTCGATCGGGGTGCCGGCGAAGCCGAAGTCCTCGCGCAGCCGCCGCTCGATGAAGCGGCGATAACCCGCCTCGAGGAAGCCGCTGGTGAAGAGCTTGAACTTGGGCGGCCGGGTCGAGGCCTGCGTGGCGAACAGCACCTTGGGCTGCTTGCCGCCGCGCACCGGCGGCGGCGTGGCCTGGGTGAGCTCGGTGATCCAGGCGTTGAGGCGGGCGGTGGGGACGCGGGTCTCCCAGCCGTTGAGGGCGACGTGGAGCGACGTCGCGAGCTTGTCGACCGAGCGGCCGGTGAGCGCCGAGACGTTGAGCTGAGGGGCCCAGGTGACGCGGGCGAGCTCGCGGTCGATCTCCTTCGCCAGCTGGGGGCGACGGTCCTCGTCGACGAGGTCCCACTTGTTGTAGGCGATGACGAGGGCGCGGCCGGCATCGACGACCATCGCGATGACCCGCTGGTCCTGCTCGCTGATCGGCTCGCTCGCGTCGAGCAGGACGACCGCGACCTCGGCGGCGTCGAGCGCGGCCTGGGTGCGCAGGCTGGAGTAGTACTCCGCACCGGAGGCGTGCGCGACGCGCTTGCGCAGACCGGCGGTGTCGACGAACTTCCAGATCTCGCCGCCCACCTCCACGAGGCTGTCGACCGGGTCCCGGGTCGTGCCGGCGACGCTGTCGACGAGCACCCGCTGCTCGCCGGTGAGCCGGTTGAGCAGGCTGGACTTGCCCACGTTCGGGCGTCCGAGCAGCGCGACCCGGCGCGGGCCGCCCTCCTCGTCGTCACGGTCGGCGGGTGTCTCGGGCAGCGCCTCGAGGATGACGTCGAGCAGGTCACCGCTGCCGCGCCCGTGCAGGGCCGACACGCTGTGCGGCTCACCCAGGCCGAGCGACCACAGCTCTGCCGCGTCGGACTCCGCGCGGGCGTCGTCGACCTTGTTGGCCACCAGCACGACCGGCTTCTTGGCCTTGCGCAGCACGCGGATGACGGCCTCGTCGCTGTCGGTCGCACCGACGGTCGCATCGACGACGAACAGCACCGCGTCGGCCGCGGCGACCGCGACCTCCGCCTGGGCGCTGACCGCCTTCGCCAGGCCGTCCGCGTCGGGGTCCCACCCGCCGGTGTCGACCACGGTGAAGCGGCGGCCGCGCCACTGCGCGTCGTAGGTGACCCGGTCGCGGGTCACGCCCGGCACGTCCTCGACGACGGCCTCGCGGCGTCCCAGGATGCGGTTCACCAGTGTCGACTTGCCGACATTGGGGCGACCCACGACAGCGAGGACCGGCTGCGGTGCCTCGCTGCTCGGATCGGTCCCCGGCTCGTGGCTGGTCATGCGCTCTCCCCTGTGGTGGTGCGCAGGTGATCCACAAGCGCGAGCCGCAGCTGTTCCGCGGCGACCCCTACGGTACGCCGTGCACGCGGGTCGCCCTCGACGTCGAGCGTGATCGGCGGCCCGAAGGCCACGCGCACGGGCGCCCGCAGCCGGGGCAGGCGGCGCCCTTTGGGCCAGGCGCCGGCGGTTCCCACGACCGCCAGGGGTACGACGGGGGCGCCCGAACGCAGGGCGAGATAGGCCAAGCCGTGGGCGACCTGCTCGAGCTGACCGCTGCCGCGCGTCCCCTCGGGGAAGACGCCCAGGACGCCTCCCCGGGCGAGCTGGGCCAGCCCCGCCTTGAGAGCAGCCCGGTCGGGCTGCCCGCGGTGCACCGGGACCTGCCCGAGCCAGCCGAGCGCGCGGGCCCACGGGCCGACGAAGAGCTCCGCCTTGGCGAGAAGGACGGGCGCCCTCGGGCTCGTGAAGTAGACGAGCGGACCGTCGAGCAGGCCGCTGTGGTTGCCGGCCAGGATGACCGCGCCCTGCGTCGGCACGTGCTGGGCGCCGGTCACCTCGAAGCGGAAGATCGTCCGGGCGAGCAACCGACCCCAGGCGCGGGTGAACGCGATGAGGGCAGGCCGGGGCGTGCCGGTGGCCACCGCACGGCCGCCTTGCGGACCCGACTTGTCGACTTCTGGACTCATTGAGATGTAGCTCAGATCCGCAGCCCGGCGTCGTCGACGAGCGACAGGACAGCCGCGACGACCTCCTCGGCGCCGAGGTGGCTCGCATCGATGTGGACGGCGTCGGGGGCGGCCTCGAGCGGGCTCACCGTCCGCGAGCTGTCCAACGCGTCGCGGCGCGCGAGATCGGCGGCCACCGTGGCCACGAGAGCCTCCGCCGTGGCCTCCGGCGCACCCGGCGGTCCGGTGACCACGACCCCTGCGTCACTGTCGCCCGCCCGACGCGCGGCCCGCACCAGCGGGTCGGCGTCGAGGTAGACCTTGACCAGCGCCGCTGGTGCGACGACCGCGCAGATGTCGCGACCCTCGACGACCACCGCACCGTCTCCGATGAGCTCCTGCTGACGTGCGACCAGCAGGTCGCGAACCTCGGAGACCGCGCTCACCGCACTCACCGCTGCGGTGACATCGGCGGTTCGGATGGCCGCGGCGACGTCCTCGCCGTCCAAGCAGATGCCCGGCTGGTCTGGGTCGGTCGCCACCTCGATGCGCGCGCTGTGGACCGCGGCCACGACTGCGGCACGGTCGGTGGGGTCCGCCCCAGCCCGGAGCACGGCCAGCGTGGCGGCCCGATAGGTCGCCCCCGTGTCCAGGTAGCGCCAGCCCAGCGCGCGTGCGACCCCCCGGGCCACGGTGCTCTTCCCCGACCCCGACGGACCGTCGAGGGCGACCACCCGCGTCGGCCCGGCCACGCTGCGCTGCGTCACGTCGCTCCCTGCGTTGTGGACCCGTTCTGGACCTGCTGTGAACCTGCTGGTGACCTGCTGACGAGCGCTTGGTGAGCCCTGCCGCCGCCTGGAGGCGTCCCGTACGCGTCTGAACGTCTGTGGAGCTGCTCTGTCGACCCGCGCGGGCTCGGTGACTCACCGGAGCGAACTCGGTCGCCGTGGAGCGTACTCAGCCGGCGGGCCGCACTTCCGGGGTCTGCCGGGAGCCGCCCCGGTGGCGAGCCCCGACCTGCCCGCTGTGCGAGCCGACTCCCGGCACGCGGCCGTCGGGGACTTGCCGCGTTGTGCGGCCTGGCACAGGACGTCGGTGGACTCCCGCACCTTCTACCGCTGCACAACGCTCAGGTGCAGGTCTCGACGTGCGCCTGAGATCGAGTCTGCTTGGCCTGTGTGACTCGATCTCTGTGTGAGGTGCATCCGTGCAACTACGCCTGGTCGGGCCCAGCTGTCACAGAGAGATCGCTAAGGAGGTCAGGCAGTCCCTCACGGAGAGCGTCCTGACGATCAGCGGCGCAGGGTCAGCGACAGCTGCGGAGCCGACGGCGGGGTGTCGCCCGGAGCGCATTGCCGGCGCCAGCGCCAGCGCCGACCGTTCCGGCCTCGTCGTGGCAACGGCACTCCCGGAGCGTGCGGGCCCTGCAATGACCCCAGCGCCGGAGAGCTCGTGACCTCTGGGTGGCGAGGACAAGGCGGCCGCAGGCGACCGGTGAGGGAACGGGAGGCTCACTGGGGGAGGTCCGTTCGCAACTGGGCCGCTCCACGCAGGTACACGTGACGCAGTTCTGCGCGCGGACGCTCGGTATCGACGTGTGCCAGCAGCCGCAAGACGCGAGCCATGGCCCCGGGGACGGAGATCTCCGTGGCACACAGCAGGGGGACGTCGGTGATCCCCATCTGCCGGGCGGCGTAGGCAGGGAACTCCGAGACCAGATCGGGGGTGGCCGTGAACACCACGCTGATGAGGTCCTCGGGGGTGAGCGCGTTGCGGACCAGCACCTCGGTGAGGAGTTCGGTCGTCGCAGCCAGGACCTGGTCGCGCTCGTCCGCATCGACCTGGATCGCGCCGCGTACTGCTCGCGTGGCGATACCGCCCACCTCCTCGTGTCAGACCAGACCATAGCCATGTCACCCCAAGTCTGTCTGTAGGGGTGTCGGTGTGTCTCGTCAGCACTAGAACCCTTCCACGATGAAACGCTTTCGCGTTTTGTCGATCTAATGGCTTCCAAGCGCATCAGGGCCGACCGCCGACTGTCCAACTCGCCACGCTGAGGCTTATCGACAAAAAGATGAATCTCGCCGAAGTCCGGGATCCGCTCCCGATCGTGCTTCCGGACTCGTACCCGACATCTCGTGTTCTCGTTTTATCTACATACCGTGAAAGAATGACGTCGACGGTTCTATGCAGCGCCGCGACGACACATCGTCCGGTCGGGGGCGGAGCACCGTGACGGGGGGTCGACAGGACGCCATGCCCTGCCGCTGTTCGAGGTCAGGAGGTGCCCGCCGAGGCGCTTGTCCCAGACCGCCGGTGCACCCGTCAGGCCGGCGAGCGTCGCTGTCGTCGAGGGCTGTGAGGGCACGCGACCCACTCGACGCAGAAGCGTCCGGAGCGCAGGAGCGCAGGGGCGGCGAGGAGCCCCGCGCCGCCAGGGCTGGCCTCTGCTGGTCGACGTCGGGCAGGCCTACGCACGGCACGCGGGTGACACAGGTGCAGCAGCGCCGCCGAGACGAGCTGCGGATGTGGCAGCGCCACCCCTGAGAAGCGGGCGAGTTGCTGAGGGAGGCGCTACATGCCCACCAGCGCGTAGAGGCCGGCAAGCTCCTCTCGGGTGACGGCCCGGATGCGCCCGGAGCGCTGGATCCCCAGTTGCACCGGCCCCACGGAGGTCCTGACCAGCCGCTGGACAGGATGGCCCACTTCGTCCAGAAGGCGGCGAACGATGTGCTTGCGCCCCTCGTGCAGGACGACCTCGAGCAGCACCCGGTTGCCCGTGGAGCTCACCAGCTTGAACTCATCGACCCGCGCGATGCCGTCGTCGAGCTCCACTCCTGCTTTGAGGCGCCGCCCCACGTCGCGCGCGATCGGACCAAGGACCTCCGCGAGGTAGGTCTTGGGGACCTCGTAGGACGGGTGCGACAGCCGGTGCGCCAGCTCCCCCTCGTTGGTGAGCAGCAGCAGCCCCTCGGTCTCGCTGTCGAGCCGCCCGACGTGGAACAGCCGCTCCTTGCGGTCCCGCACCATGTCGCCCACGCACGGTCGCCCCTCGGGATCGGTCATCGCGGTGACGACCCCCCGAGGCTTGTTGATGGCGAGGTGCACCAGACCGCTCGTGGTGTTGATGCGCATCCCGTCGACCCTGATGACATCGGTCTCGGGGTCGACCCGCCGGCCCTGCTCCAGCACCGTCTCACCGCCGACCGAGACCCGGCCCTCACCGATGAGGACCTCGCACGCGCGCCGCGAGCCGAGGCCTGCCTGGGCAAGCACCTTCTGCAGTCGGATGCCGTCGGCATCGCCGTGCGTGGAGTCGTTCTGGTGGTCCTTCACAGGGGGAATCTCTCGATCTCAGGTCGACGTCGAGTCGAACTCGATGTCTGACAACTCGGGGAGGAGGGGAGCAAGGGAGGGTAGGTCCTCCAGCGACTGGAGCCCGAGCTTCTCCAGGAGCACGTTGGTCGTACGGAACAGCGTCCCACCGGTCTCGCCGTCCTGGCCTGCCTCCACGACCAGACCGCGGGCAACGAGCGTGCGCACCACGCCGTCGACGTTGACCCCGCGGACCGCGGACACCCGCGCCTTGCTCACCGGCTGGCGGTAGGCGATGACGGCGAGGGTCTCGAGGGCGGCTTGGGTCAGCCGGGCTTGCTGGCCGTCGAGGACGAAGCGCTCGACGTAGGGCGCGCAGTCGGCGCGGGTGTAGAGGCGCCAGCCGCCGGCCACGGTGCGCAGCTCGAAGCCTCGGCCGGTCTCGACGTACTCCTGGGCGAGCTCGGCCAGGACCGCTTCCACCTCGTCGGTGGGGCGCTCGACGACCTGGGCGAGGGTCACTGCGGGCACCGGCTCGTCCGTGACCAGCAGGACGGCCTCCAGCGCGGCGCGCAGCGGTGGCAGGTCCGCCGGCTCGAACAGCTCGTCGGGACCGGCATGCGGCGCGAGTCCCTCGTCCTCGCCGACGTCCTCGCCGACGTCCTCGGCCGGACCCGCCTCCTCGCTCGCGCCCGCTGTCGTCGCGTGGTCCTGCGCGATCCCGTCGGATGTCGACGTGTCGGCATAGGGATCTGGAGTCATGTCGTCCTCATTCACGCTCATCGGCGCCCTCCATTCGCACTGGACGACGGCGCCGCGTCGTCGTCCGGCCCACCCAACGGCTCGTCCCACTCCGCGCCCGCAGCAGCCCCGGCAGCCGCTCCCCCATCCTCGGTCGCCTCGCCCACGGCGCGGTCGTCGCCACCGGTCCAGCGCACGTGCAGCTCACCGAGCGCCTCGACCTGCTCGAAGGCCACCAGACCCTCGCGGAACAGCTCCAGCAGGCCCAGGAAGCGGGCGACGACCTCGAGGGTGCCCTGGCAGTCCGCCGTGAGGTTGCGGAAGGAGCCCCCGCCGGTACGACGGAGCCGCTCGTGCAGCAGAGCGGTCTGCTCGCGCACGCTCACCGTCCCGCCGTGGACGTGGTCCACCGCGACCTCGGGCTCGGCCCGGGGCGTCATCGCCCGCGCGGCGATCGCGGCGAACTCCTGCGGCCCGAGGCCGAGCAGGACCTCCGGGAGCAGTCCTGCGAAACGCGGCTCGAGCGAGACCTGCCGCGGGAAGCGCCGCGACTCAGCGGCGAGCAGGCCGGCCAGGTGAGCGGCTGCTTGCTTGTAGGCGCGGTACTGCAGCAGCCGGGCGAACAGCAGGTCGCGGGCCTCGAGCAGCGCCAGGTCGTCCTCGTCCTCGACCTCGGCCGACGGGAGCAGCCGCGCGGCCTTGAGGTCGAGCAGGGTGGCCGCGACCACGAGGAACTCGGTCGCCTGGCCGAGGTCCCACTCCTGACCGAGCGCCCGGATGTGGGCGATGAACTCGTCGGTGACCTTCGACAGCGCCACCTCGGTGACGTCGAGCTGGTGCTTGCTGATGAGCTGGAGCAGCAGGTCGAAGGGGCCCTCGAAGACGTCGAGGTGCACCGAGAAGCCAGTCGCCGCCAGCGGGAGCGAGACGCCAGGAGCGCTCGGTGCGGCCTCTCCCGGCACCTCGGTCACCTCAGCCACCGGTCGCCAGGGCGGCGAGCGGGCCCGCGATCGCGTCGAGGACCGCCGGCAGCAGCGGCACGGAGGTGACGAACAGGCACAGGGCGAGAAGGACGACGGTCCCGATGTTGCGCTCGCCCAGCTGGTGCTCGGCCTGCTGCCACCCCCGGGAGCGGGGAGCGAGCGCGAACAGCAACCGCCCGCCCGCGAGAGGCAGTAGCGGAAGGAGGCTGAGCAGCCCGTTGACCAGGAACACCGCGCCGGTCAGCAGCAGGGCGAGCTCTCCGACGGGCACGAAGGGGGTCTGCTCGCGAAGCAGGAGCGAGACGTCGGCGCCCGCGGGCAGCGACAACCCCGAGACGAGGCGCCATCCGACGAGCAGCGCCAGGCCGAGGACGAGGAGCACACCTGCAGGCACGAGCGTGGTGAGCAGCACGGCTGACCTGCGATGGCGCGCAGGCGTTGCCACACCGCGTGACCATCCGACACCGCCCACGAGCGCCCCGATCGCCCCGAACGGGTCGATCTGGCGGCGCGGGTCAGGCACTGAACGTCCCTCCGCGATGACCTGCCGGTCACCTACGCGGGCGCACAGCACTGCCGTCAGCCAGCCGTGCAGCGTGAGCGCGACCACGGTCGCGACAAGCAGCAGGAGGAACGACGTGAGGTCGCCGAGGGCGTAGAGCACCCCTCTAGCGTGCCAGGGTCCGGGCCGGGTGTCGGTCAGGCGGCCTCAGACCGCCTCAGACGGCCGTCGGGTGAGCCGGGTCGGGAGGGGGTCGGGTGGGCCGGTCAGGCCGCTCAGTCGGCCCTCAGTCGGCCCTCAGCGGCCCGTGAGGCGGCGTACCAGGATGCTGGCGTCGCCCTTGGCCTCGAGGTCGGCCAGGACGACGGCCAGCGCCTCGCGGACGATCCGACCGCGGTCGGCGACCAGGCCGTGCTCGCCGCGCAGCGCCAGGCGGGCGTGCTCGAGGTCCATGAGCTCCTCGGCGGAGACGTAGACCGTGATCTTCTCGTCGTGGCGCTCGCGCCCGCTCGGTCGGCGGTCCCCGACCGCCCGCGGGCGGCGCCGGATCCCGGTGTGGCGGACCGAGCCCGCCGGCTGACGGCTGTCGACGAGGTCGTCGTTGCCGCCGAGACCAGCAGTCGATACGACGGACGGCGCCGCATCGGCGACGGCAGCGGACGGCCCGCTCGTGGACCCACCCACCGGCAGGGTGGACAGGGCCGCCTCGACGGCCGCCAGGCCGGTGTCGGGCCCGTCCCCGTCGTCGGGGCGCTCCGCGGCGGACCGGGTGCCCGCGGAACGCTCCGGTCCGGTCGTGCGGAACAGCTCGTCGGCTCCGGGCAGGCTGCTGCGTCGGCTCATCGGGCGAGCACCTCTCTGGCCAGGTCGCGGTACGCACCGGCTCCGGCGGAGCTCGATGCGTAGGTGGTGATCGGCTCGCCCGCGACGGTGGTCTCGGGGAAGCGCACGGTGCGGTTGATCACGGTGTGGAAGACCCGATCGCCGAACGCCTCGACAACGCGGGCGAGCACCTCCCGACCATGGAGCGTGCGTGCGTCGTACATCGTGGCCAGAATTCCCTCAAGCTCAAGTCGAGGGTTGAGCCGTTCCTGGATCTTTTCGATGGTCTGGATGAGCAGGGCCACACCGCGAAGTGCGAAGAACTCGCACTCCAGCGGGATGATCACTCCATGGGCGGCCGTGAGCGCGTTGACGGTGAGCAGGCCGAGCGAGGGCTGGCAGTCCATGAGGACGATGTCGTAGTCGTCCAAGACCGGGGTCAGCACCCGCAGCAGGGTCTGCTCGCGGGCCACCTCGTTGACCAGCTGCACCTCGGCGGCCGACAGGTCGATGTTGCTCGGCAGCAGGTCCATGCCTGCGATGTTGGTCTTCAGCATCACGTCGTCGACGGTGACGTCGCGCTCCATGAGCAGGTTGTAGACGGTGCGGTCCAGCTGGAGCGGGTTGACGCCCAGGCCCACGGACAGCGCGCCCTGCGGGTCGAGGTCGACCAAGAGCACCCGTCGCCCGGTCTCGGCCAGCGCGGCGCCCAGGTTGATCGTCGACGTGGTCTTGCCGACGCCGCCCTTCTGGTTGCACATGGCCAGGATGCGGGCCGGTCCGTGCCGGTCGAGCGGCGGCGGCTCCGGGAAGTGCGGCCGGACCCGGCCGGTCGGGCCGAGGCCGTCGGCCTCACCCGCAGCTAACGACACCGGGATGTGGTGCGCTCCCGCACTTGTCGACATGTCTGTGTGCCTCCCTAACGACGAACCGCTCATGTGACTTCTCGCCGAACGCACATGCCGACGGGACGGGCCGGACTCTACGACCGCGACGTTGGGTCTGTCGAACCTGCGACCACGTCCTGGGGATAAGGTGTGGACGACACGCCGGAGGACCTGTGGGCAATCCCTGTGGACGGTGTCCCCTGACTGTGGAAACCACGAGGTGTGCGTAGCGAGCCGGCCACCGACGCGCGGTGCCCCGCGCGGGCCGAGCCGGCGCGCTAGGCCAGCGCGCGTGGGTGCGCGGTCGCGTAGACCTCGCGCAGCCGGTCGACGGTGACCAGTGTGTAGACCTGGGTCGTCGTGACCGAGGCGTGCCCGAGCAGCTCCTGCACGACCCGGACGTCGGCCCCGCCGTCGAGCAGGTGCGTCGCGAAGGAGTGCCGGAGCACGTGCGGCGACAGCCCCTCGACCCGGGAGGACTCCCAGCCCGCCCGGACCGCAGCCGCCCGCAGCACCGTCCAGGCGCTCTGGCGCGACAGCCGACCACCGCGGGCGTTGAGGAACAGCGCCGACGTCCCCGAACCGGCGGCCGACAGCGCCGGCCGGCCCTGCACGAGGTAGGCCGACAGCGCCCCCAGCGCGAAGGACCCCACCGGCACGACCCTCTGCTTGCCGCCCTTGCCGTCGAGCCGCACCAGCCCCGAGACGTCGTCGACGTCATCGACGGCCAACCCGACCGCCTCCGAGATCCGGGCTCCCGTGCCGTAGAGCAGCTCGAGCAGCGCGCGGTCGCGCAGCGGCCGCGGCCCCTCCCCCGCACCCGCCGCCTCCAGCAGCGCGACGACGTGCTCGACCGGCAGCGCCTTGGGCAGCCGACGCACCGCCGCCGGCGGGCGGACCTCCCGCGCGGGGTCGCCCGCGGTGAGCCCCTCCCGGTGCGCGAAGCGGTGCAGGCCGCGGACCGCGACGACCGCCCGGCCGGCCGAGGTCGCCGACAGCGGCGGGTGCGACTCCGACCCGGTCCGCAGCGACGCCAGGAAGCCGGCCACATCGGCCTCCGTCACCGTGTCGAGCCCGCGCTCCCCCAGCCACGCGGTGTAGCGGGAGAGATCGCGGCGGTACGACGACAGCGTGTTGGCCGCGAGCCCGCGCTCCACGGCGAGATGGTCGAGGTACGCCGACACCACCCGCGACGCCACCCGCGAGCCAGGGCTCACCGGTGTCAGGCGAGCACGCTCGCGAGGTCGACCAGCGGCAGGCCGTGCGCCTCGGCGACCGGGCCGTAGACGAGCGAGCCCGACACCGTGTTGACCCCGGGCGCGAGCGCCGGGTCGGCCGCGACCGCGCCGGCGAGCCCGCGGTTCGCGATCTCGAGCGCGTAAGGCAGCGTGACGTTGGTCAGCGCGTAGGTCGACGTGTGCGGGACAGCGCCCGGCATGTTGGCGACGCAGTAGAACAGCGAGCCGTTGACTTCGAAGGTCGGGTCGGAGTGCGTCGTCGGCCGGGTCGACTCGAAGCAGCCACCCTGGTCGACGGAGATGTCGACGAGCACCGAGCCCGGCTTCATCGCGGCGACGAGCTCGTCGGAGACCAGGGTCGGCGCCTTGGCACCGGGCACGAGCACCGCGCCGATGACGAGGTCGGCGTCGAGGACGGCCCGCTCGATCTCGAAGGTGTTGCTGCAGACGGTCTGCATGTGGCCCTGGTAGATGCGGTCGACCTCGCGCAGCCGCGCGACGTTGCGGTCGAGCAGCAGCACCTCGGCCTGCATGCCGAGCGCGATCGCGGCGGCGTTCATGCCGGAGACGCCCGCACCGATCACGACGACCTTCGCGGCGTAGACCCCGGAGACGCCGCCCATCAGGACACCGCGGCCACCCGCGCCGCGCTCGAGGCAGTGGGCGCCGACCTGCGGCGCCATCCGGCCCGCGACCTCCGACATCGGCGCGAGCAGCGGCAGCGAGCGGTCGGCGAGCTGCACCGTCTCGTAGGCCACGCCCGTGACCCCGGAGGCCAGCATCGCGTCGGTGCACGCCTTCGACGCGGCGAGGTGCAGGTAGGTGAACAGCACCTGGTCGCGACGCATCCGGTGGTACTCCGAGGCCACCGGCTCCTTGACCTTCAGCACCAGCTCCGCGTCGGCCCACACGTCGTCGGCCGTCCCGACGATGGAGGCACCGGCGGCGACGAACTCGTCGTCGGTGATCGAGGACCCGACGCCGGCGTCCTTCTCGACCGCCACCGAGTGGCCGTGGGCGACGAGCTCGCGGACACCCGCGGGCGTGATCGCGACGCGGTACTCGTGGTCCTTGACCTCGCGCGGGATGCCGACTTTCACGAGCGTGCCTCCAGGGCGTGGGCAGGCCGCGCCGGTCGGGCGCGGAGACAGGGGGCCGCGGGGTGGTGCGGCGCAGCGAGCCTAGCGGCGCAGAGCGCCGGTGACGCCACCCGGGAGAGAGACGTCGTACGACGAGAGCCGTCGGTCAGCCGGCGGTGACCGGACGGGCGGGCCAGGGCGCGTCGGCCGGCCGCAGCCCCGCGAAGCCCGACTGTGCCGCCCGGTCCGCAGCCAGCAGCCCGAGGCAGCACATGGCGTTCTCGATCTCGCCCGCGAGCACCCGTCGTACGCCCTCCTCCAACGCGACCCACTCGGTCGTGAGGTCGGCCTCCTCGTGCTCCTGGACCTGCCGCTCGACCGGGTGGACGTCGCGGGCGAGGAAGAGCCGGATCGCCTCATCGGTCATCCCGGGCGAGGTCAGGGCGTCGACGAGGACGTGCCAGGTCGTGGCCCCGAGCCCCGCCTCCTCGGCGAGCTCGCGCTGGGCGGCGAGCAGCGCCGGCTCACCGGAGACGTCGAGCAGACCGGCGGGCAGCTCCTCGAGCCGGCGCCGGACCGGGTGGCGGTACTGCGAGACCAGCAGCACCCGGCCGTCGTCGTCGAGAGCGACCACGCCGACCGCGCCGGGGTGCTCGACGACGTCGCGCTGCGAGGTCGTCTCCCCCGGCATGCTCACGACGTCGCGACGGACCGCGATGACGCGGCCGTCGTAGACCCGGTCGGTGGTGACGACCCGGTGGTCGTGCGGCGCACTCATGCCGACGATCGTGCCAGGCCGGTCGGAGCGTCGGGGGTCAGGGCGTCGGCGACCGACGTCCGCGGCGCAGCACCAGCGCGGCGCCGAGCAGCACGAGCGCCCCCAGCCCGAGGGCCGTCGACCCACCGGTGGTCGGCAGCGTCGGCGCCACGACCGGTCCGGTCACCGGGCCGGTCACAGACCCGGCCGGACGGAAGGGCACCGACACCGGCGCGGCGCCGAGCGGTCGGCCGCCGTAGATCACGGCACCCGACGCGTCCTGGTAGGTGAGCCAGGTCGTCGCGGCCTGGAAGCCCTTGCCGGGGCGGCTGTAGTCGCAGACCCCGTCGGGGAAGGTCTGCTGGAGGGCGGTCTGCTCGGCAGCGGTGAAGACGGCGGCGAAGGCCTGGCCCGCCCAGGTGAAGGACGTGAGCGGCACCGTCTGGCAGTCGAGCCGGTCGTCGGTGAAGCCGACTTTCGGGTCGCCCCCGCCGGCCTCGATGCGGGGCGAGGAGAAGATGGTCGGGTCGACCGTCGTGTCGCACAACGCCAGCGGGACGTCCTGGCCGTCGACCGCGACGCAGCGCTCCGTCACCCCTGCCACCGCTTTCGCCGCGACGATCTTGTCGGCCAGCGGCAGCGCGCTGGTGTCGGCCTGCACCGCGGCGAGCCACTCGTCCATGGCCCGGATCGAGTCGTCGACGAAGGACACGTCGCCGAGCAGCGGCGTCTGGCCCTCCCAGAAGACCTGGTTGTCGGCGTCGCCGTGTTCGCGGATCAGACGGGCCCGCATCGAGTGCTTGCGGTAGACGTCGTGGAAGGCACCGGGCTCGGGACCGCCGAGGTCGATGATCGCGACCTCGTCGAGGTGCGCGCCCGTGTTGACCGCGCCGCTCCGGTAGACCCGGTCCTGCGCGATCGGGTCGGCGACGGTGCGCGCCGCGATCGGCTCGAAGTCGATGTCGAAGCCGCCGACGCCGGCGTTGAGAGCGACGAACTGCGCGGGGGTCAGCGGCGGCCGGGTCGGGTCGGTGGCCGACGCCGGGTCGAGGAAGGCGAGCAGGCCCGACAGGCCGTACTGCACGCCGACGTTGCTGATGGGTCGGCGGGCCTTGCCGTCGGGCGTCGTGCCGAAGACGTTGACCATGTAGTCCTGGAAGGAGCAGCGCACACCGTCAGGGTTGGTCGCGCTGAAGACGTCCGCGGCTGGCACGCCGGAGCACGAACGGCTCGGGTCGCCGGAGTTCGGGATCGCGGTCGTGAAGCTGATCTGGTTGACCGGGTTGGCGTGGCCGACGATGACCGGCCACTGCACGGGGGTGATGCCCTCGGCGAGGCCGGGCCCTTCCAGGTAGGCCCGCAAGCCGACGTAGTCGACGTACTGCTGGGCCGAGCTCCACGCGTCGGTGAAGCTGCACTGCGGGGTGATGCCCTGGTAGACGCCGGGGTAGGCGTTGGCGACCTGCTGCTGCACGAGCGAGCCGCCCGAGCAGCCGCTGCCGATGGTGTAGTCGATCGGGCCGAAGCGCTCCGCGACCATCTCCTTGGTGACGACCAGCGACTCGGCCTGTGTGACCAGGCTGCAGTTGTGGCCGGCGTTGTCGAGGGCGTGCGAGGCAACAGCGAAGCCCTGCGACAGGGCATCGGTGAGCAGCACGTCGGGGGCGGTCCCCATGGCGTACTCCGTGTCGCAGCTGGCGCCGTGAGTGAGGACGAGCTTGTGGGCGAACCCGGGGTTGTCGGCGGTCGGGTCGACCGGCTTCGTCGGGTCGAACAGCGCCGCGATGCGGTACTCGTCGCGGACGCTGACACCGGTCTCCTCCCGGACGATGAAAGGAACCTCGTTGCCCTCGTCGGTGGTCGTCGTCGACACGTCGGACGGCGGGTTCTCCGGGTCGTAGGGCTGTAGCGCCGCACCACCCGTCGGCAGGTAGGAGAACGTCACGGTGGCAGGGCGGTTGCACTGCGCGTCGAGAGCCCCCTCGGTGCAGCCCCAGGGCTGGATCTGCGGACCGCTGAAGACGGGCCCGCCGATCGGTGCGTTGGTCAGCGTGATGCGGGCCCCCCGCCCGTCGGGCAGCACAGCACGTACGACGTTGCGCCCCTTCGCGAGGCCCGTCACCAGGCCGAGCCCGTCCGCCCCGAAGGCGGCGGTGACGTCGCGTCCGTCGTCGTCGACGCGCAGCCCGGTAGCGCTCGCGCCTGCCGGTAGGACAACCTTCAGCAGCGCGTCCCCGCCGGTGACGAGGTCACCCCGTCCGGACAGCACCTCGATGCGCACGTCGCCGGGTGGGGCCGACGCGGCCGGCTGCGCCGGCAGGGCACCGACGAGACCGAGGACGATCAGGGGCAGCAGGAGTCGGGTGGCACGCATCGACGGGCTCCGTCCGGTTGAGGGGTGTCCGGATCGTTGCACTTCGGGTGTGTTCGCGCTGCGCCCGAGTCCCGCGTGTCAGGACCTCGAGCGCAGTCGTGGGCTACTGGAGCGGGAGCATCCGGCCGTCGGCGCGGTCGCAGGCGGCGGCCACGAAGGCGCGGAAGAGCGGGTGCGCGCGGGTCGGGCGGGAGCGGAACTCCGGGTGGGCCTGCGTCCCGACGAAGAACGGGTGCACGTCGGCGGGCAGCTCGGCGATCTCCACCAGGCCACCGTCCGGCGAGGTGCCGGAGAAGACCAGGCCGGCGGCCTCGAGGGCGGGACGGTAGGCGTTGTTGACCTCGTAGCGGTGACGGTGCCGCTCGGTCGCGGGCTCGTCGCCGTAGGCACCGGCGGCCACCGACCCGGACAGCAGCTTGGTCGGCCACAGGCCGAGCCGCATCGTGCCGCCCATGTCGCGCTCACCGGCGACGACGTCCTCCTGGTCGGCCATCGTCGCGATGACCGGGTCCGGCGACGCCGGGTCGAACTCCGCGCTGTTGGCCTTCTCGATGCCGGCGAGCGACCGGGCCACCTCGATCACCATGCACTGCAGGCCGAGGCACAGCCCCAGCGTCGGGATCTTCTCGGTCCGCGCGTAGGTGATCGCCCCGAGCTTGCCCTCGATCCCGCGTACGCCGAAACCGCCCGGCACGAGGACGCCGTCGACGCCCTCGAGCGCCTTGCGCGCGCCCTCGGGGGTCTCGCAGTCGTCGGAGGTGACCCAGCGGATGTGCACCTTCGCGTCGTTGGCGAAGCCGCCGGCCCGCAGCGCCTCGGTCACCGACAGGTAGGCATCGGGCAGGTCGACGTACTTCCCGACAAGGGCGACCGTCAGCTCCTTGGCGGGCGCGTGGACCCGTTGCAGCAGCTGGTCCCAGTCGCGCCAGTCGACGTCGCGGAAGGGCAGCCCCAGCCGACGGACGACGTAGGCGTCGAGGCCCTCGGCGTGCAGCACCTTCGGGATGTCGTAGATCGACGGCGCGTCGACGGCGGAGACGACGGCCTCGACGTCGACGTCGCACATCGCCGCGATCTTGTTCTTGATGCCGGCGTGGATCGGGCGGTCGGAGCGGCACACGATCGCGTCCGGCGTGATGCCGATGGTGCGCAGCGCCTGCACGGAGTGCTGCGTCGGCTTGGTCTTCAGCTCCCCCGACGGGCCGATGTAGGGGATGAGCGAGACGTGCAGGAAGAAGCAGCGGTCGCGGCCGACCTCCTGGCGGACCTGGCGGGCGGCCTCGAGGAAGGGCAGCGACTCGATGTCGCCGACGGTGCCACCGACCTCGGTGATGACCACGTCGACGTCAGGCCCACCGAGGCTGGTGATCCGGTTGCGGATCTCGTCGGTGATGTGCGGGATGACCTGGACGGTGTCGCCGAGGTACTCCCCGCGGCGCTCCTTGGCGATGACCGCGCTGTAGACCTGCCCGGTCGTGACGTTGGCGTCGCCGTGCAGGTCCTCGTCGAGGAACCGCTCGTAGTGACCGACGTCGAGGTCGGTCTCCGCCCCGTCGTCGGTCACGAAGACCTCGCCGTGCTGGAACGGGTTCATCGTCCCGGGGTCGACGTTGAGGTAGGGGTCGAGCTTCTGCATCGTCACGCGCAGGCCGCGCGCCTTCAGCAGCCGCCCGAGCGAGGAGGCGGTGAGCCCCTTGCCGAGCGACGAGGCGACGCCGCCGGTGACGAACAGGTGGCAGGTCTGGCTCGCTCGGACCACTCGGATCTCCCGTGCTCGAGAGCGACCCCGCAGGCCGCTGCACGGAAGTCCACTCTAACGGTCCGGCACCCCTTCGCGTCGAGGCGCGCCGGACAGCACCACCGCAGCGGTCGCCGGCAGCGCGACGACCAGCGCGAGAGCCGGCACCGCCGCGCCGCTGTCGTTGAGCGCGAAGCCGATCAGGCACGCCACACCGAGCGCGACCAGCCCCGACCGCCACGCCGGGGCGTCGTCGAAAGCCACCCGCAGCGGCGCCGGTGGCCGCACGACGAGGAGCACCACCGCGGCCACGAGCAGCGGCAGCAGCGCGGTCACGGGCGAGTGGAAGAGCAGCCCGAAGACTGCCTCCGCCTTGCGTCGGAGCACCCGCCCGGCCTCGCCGTCGACGACCTGCTGCGCGAAGCGACCGAGGTGGGTCCGCTCGTCGGGCGGGCGCGCGCTGTCCGCGACCGCGAAGGCAGCCACGGTCGCCGCACCCACGACCCCGGCCAGCCCGACCCGCAGCACCGAGACCCGCCGCCCCGCGAGCCGGAGCACGAGCACGGCGTACGCCGGAGCCAGTGCGAGCACGCCTCCGACGTCACTGCCCCACGGTGGCGCGCCATCGACGACCGCGACCAGCCCGCCGACGAGCACCGCCGCGGGTGCCGACCGGGTCGCCGCCACCCCGAGGACGGCGCAGGCCGCGAGCACCCCGAAGGCCACGTTGCCGATCCCGGCGAAGCGACCGGCGACCAGCGGTGAGTAGCCCGCCACCGACGACAGCTGCAGGGTCGCCCCGGTGAGCAGGTCGGCGAGGACCACGGCGGTGCCCGTCAGCAGGACCACGGCCACCGCGGCGAGCCGCCCCCGCAGTCGGCTGACAGGCAGCGCCACGGCCAGCGCCAGCCCCACCGACAGGGCGAGCAGCGAGACCAGCGGTGCACCCGTGCGCCACCAGGGCAGGAGGTTGGCGGCGTACGACGCGACAGGCACCAGTGCGCCGGTCAGCGCGACGACGCGGGCCACCTGTCGCCGGCGCCAGAGTGCTCCGAGCAGCAGGAGCAGCACCCCGAGGTAGACGACGAAGAAGGGCACCCGGACGTCGGCCTCGGTGGTGGCGAGCCGGTCGGTGTCGACCAGCTCGGCGAGGGTCGGCGCGCTGCCGCTGACCCGCATCGGCTGCCCGATGACGTCGTCGGGGACCGCTACTCCGAGCAGCGACAAGACGGTGGGGGCCACGTCGACGAGCTGCACCATCGCGTCGCGCCGGGTCGAGGCCGACCGCAGCGCGCCTGGCGCGAACCCAGGCCCGGAGCCGATGGCCACGTGCAGGTGGGGGTCGTCGTCGGTCGGTGCCTCGCTCACACCGACGACGAGCAGCGCCCCCGTCGGCGGGGTCGCGGCCCGGACCTCCCGGACGAGCGCGTCGGCAGCCGCTGCCGCCGCCCGGCGGGCTGAGCCGTCCGCTCCGACGACCGTCGCCTCCAGCACCGCGAGCCGGCAGCTGCCGAGGCCGCCCTGCGCGCCCGCGGTGGAGCGCAGCGGGATCGGCGCGCCCGGCACCTCGTCGCTGCTGGTGCCGCCGCCGAGGAAGACCGCCCGGCGGCCGTGGGCGGCGAAGGACAGCGGGCCGTTCCAGGTGATGCAGTCGGTGGCGGGCAGGGCCGACCCGAGCAGTCCGACCTGCGCGCCGTCGCGGGTGGCGGCATTGCGACGACGCAGCTCGGGCAGCTCCGCGGCCGTCGGTGCGCTGCCGCACGCGACCCCGAAGGCCTCGGCCCGGTTGCCCGCTCCGAGGGTGAGGAAGCCGTCGGCGGCACAGCTCACCGAGGGGCGCGCCTTCACCGACAGCGAACCGACGGCCGAGCTGCGCGCCAGGGCGTGCAGGGTCGGGGTGACTGTCGGGTCGACGTCGGACCAGCGCAGGCCGGGGACCCCGATGACGGTGACGGACCCGGCCGTCGGACTTGCCGTCGAACCCAGCTGGGGGACGCTCGCGCGGGGGCCGTGTGCGCTGCCGTCGCGGACCGTCAGCCCGACCAGCAGCAGGCCCGTCACCGCCAGTCCTGTAAGCAGCCGCGGGGCGAGGCGCCTCATGGGAGCGCCACGCGGTAGGCCGCGACGACCAGGTCGACCGCGTCGTCGGGCGTCGGCCAGGTCGCGGCGACGACCCGGGCCCGCTCCCCCAGCGCAGTCGCGGCCGCTGGGTCGTCGAGCAGCCGGCGCACGGCGGCACCGAGCGCGTCGGCGTCACCCGGCGCGACGAGCACCGCCCCGTCACCGACGAGGTCCGGGACGCCCCCGACCGCGGTCGCGACGAGCGGGCGCCCGGCCCGCATCGCCTCCTGCGCGGTGAGCGAGCGGGCCTCCCACACCGACGGCAGCACGACGACGTCGGCTGCGGCGAGCAGGTCTGCGACGTCGTCGCGGTGACCGAGCCAGCGCACCTCCGGCGCCTGCATCTCGAGCGACCCGCGCAGCGGTCCGTCACCCGCGACCGCGACGACCGCGTCGCCGAGCAGCGGCAGCGCACGGAGCAGGACGTCGTAGCCCTTCTGCGGGTGGAGCCGGCCGATCGCGAGGACCAGCGGGTGGCCGAGCCCGGGGTCGCGCCCGGTCGCGACGCGGTCAGGGGCCGACACCGGCGCGACCCGCACGTCGCGGGCCCCGAGCTCCCGGGCGCGGTCGGCGAGGTCTGCCGAGGCCGCCAGGGTCACCCTTGCGCGACGGGCGACGAGCCGCTCGAGCAGCGCGCCGACCGGGCTACCGGTCAGCTGCGCGTTGTGCCAGGTCACGACCGACCCGCGCGGCACCAGGGCACCGGCCCGCAGCCCGTGGGCGTGCACGACGTCGTGGTCGCGGGCGAGCGCCCGCAGCCGGCGCAGGACGGCGAGGTCCGACGGCGCGGGCCGCGACCCGATCTCCACCGCGACGTGGCGGTCGAACCCGAAGGCCGCCTGCGTCGACGACGGGCACGCGACCGTGACGGTCGCACCCCGCGCGGACAACCCGGCGGCCAGCGACCGGACGTGCTCGCCCACTCCCCCGGTGGAGGTCGCGAGCACGAGCAGCACCCGCGTGCCCGCGAGGTCAGCCACGGCGGGCCTGCCGGAGCAGCGACCCGAGCACGACGGCGCCGAGGGTGAGGCCGGCGCTGCTCGCGAGCCCGAGCGCGACGGCGGTGGACAGGTCGCTGAGCCGCGCCAGCAGGACCGACCCGAGGGCGACCGCGAGCCAGCCGCTCGCGGTGCCGGCAGCCGCCGACCGGCTCCGGCCGTCGGCGAGCAGCGCCCGCCCGAGGACCGCCGCGGCCCCGTGGCCGACCAGCCCCGGCGCGAAGGCGCGGATCGCGTCGCGCAGCGCGTCGCTGTCGTCGAGCCCGGGCGCACCCGACAGCAGCAGCAGCGCGGCGACCGGTCCGGCGAGGACCAGCAGCGCGACGGCACCGAGCGCCGACAGTCCGACGGCCGCGCGCAGGGAGCTGCGCACGACCTCGGCGTACGCCGTGCCCTCCTGCGTGGCGGCCTCCGACATCCGGGGGAAGGCCGACGTCGCGACCGGAACCGCGAGGACTGCCCAGGGCAGCAGGAAGACCGCGACCGCGAGGGAGTAGACGACCACGGTGCCCTCGGCGCCGTCAGCGGCGAGGCGCAGCGCGACGAGCAGGCTGACCTGCTGGGCGAGCAGCGAGGCGACGCCGGAGCCGGCCAGGCCGCGGGCCCGGGCCGCGACCCCCGGCGGGAAGGACAGCGAGGGGCGTAGGCGGACGCCGGTGGTGCGCAGCGGGACGGCGACGGTCGCGGCGAGCGCGAGCACCCCCGCGGTGGTGCCGCCGGCGAGCAGCAGCACCTGGCCGTCGGTGAGGTCGGCGGGCGAGGCCTGCGGGCCGGTGCCGGCGTAGAGCAGAAAGGTGGTGATGACGACGAGGCTCGAGACGAGCGGGGCGAGGGCGGCAGCGAGGAAGCGGCGGTGCGCCTGCAGGACGCCGATGAGCACGACGGCAACGCCGTAGAGGACAACCTGCGGGGCGAAGACCCGCAGCATCCGGGCACCGACGTCGACCGAGCCCGCGCCGGTCGCGTCGTCGCCGAGCAGCCCGCGCACGAGCAGCGGCGCCGCGAGTGCGCACCCCAGCGCGACGGGCAGCAGGACCGCGAGGGTCCACGACAGCAGCGCCGACACGGTGCGGTCGACGGTCGCGCGGTCGCCGGCCGCGACGGCCCCGGCGACGAGCGGCACCGCGACGGCGGCAAGGGCGCCCCCGGCTGCGACCTCGAAGAGCACGTTGGGCAGCGCGTTGACGGCGGTGTAGGTGTCGCCGACGTCGGACGCACCGACGGTCTGCGCCAGGACCGCGGTCCGGCCGAAGCCGACGACCCGCGCCGCGACCGTGACGACCGCGATGCCCGCGGCCGCACCCAGCAGCGTCTGGGTCCTCACGGCAGCCGACCGAGCCGGTCGACCCATCGCAGAGCCGGCGTGCGGTCGATGACGGCCGAGAACGACACCCGCTCGCTGGCCAACGTCAGCCCGACCAGCACGGCCAGCACGGCCGCCCGCCCCCCTGTCGACGGGACGCGCCGGAGCAGCCCGACACCGAGGACCGCCCCCACGGCGTTGGCACCGGTGTCTCCGAGCATCGTCCGCTCGCGCAGGTCCTCGGGCAGCAGCGCGAGCGACGCCCCGACCACCTGCGGCTGGCCGAGCAGCGCACCGCCGAGGGCCGCGACCTTCAGCGCCCGGCCAGGGCGCAGGTCGAGCAGGTTCAGCAGGTTGGCGGTGCCGGCGACGACGGCGCCACCGATGAGGACGTCTGCAGGAGTACGCCGGGGAAGGCCCGCGGCCGCCAGCACGCCCACTGCCCCGAGGCCGGCAACCTTGACCGCACCGGCGGTGACGCGGCCCTCACGCAGCGCGGCGGCATGGCCGCGCAGTCCCTTGGCGGAGCGCTCGGACTCGCGGTGCCCGGCGACGTCGTCGTAGAGCCCCAGGGCGCCCGCGCCGACACCGGCGACCAGCTCTGCGGGGGCGGCCGGGGAGGCCAGGGCGAGGGCCGGTCCGGCGAGCAGCGACAGCGGCGTACCCCTGTGGTTGGTCCTGTCCCACGAGGTCACGGCGGCCAGGCCGTGCCGGAGCGCGGCGGCCAGCGCGGCCCCCCGCAGCAGCATCAGCTCGGTGCGGGCGTCGGCACGACCGGCTGGGCGCCGGGCCCGCTGCCGTAGCGGCCGGACACGCCGCGCAGCTCGTCGGCGAGCGCCCGCACGGTGAGGACCTGCCCGAGGGCGCGGTCGACGCTGTCGACTCCCGAGACCTCCTCGGACAGCGCCGCGTCCTTGCGCAGCACCTCGAGGACACCGGCCTCGCGACTGGCGTCGAGCGGTCCGGCGACGACCACGCCCCGCGAGCGGGCGTCGAGGGCCTTGGCGACGGCGAGGACCGAGCGCAGGCGGACCTGCTCGGCCTCCGTCGGCGGCTGCTCGCCGGCGGCGGGCACCAGGACGACGGCGAGGGTCGCGCGGCGGGCGGCGCCCTGCTCGCGGTCGAGGTCGACGAGGTCCTCGCCGGCGAAGCCGCCGAGCACCGTCTCCGCTGCGGCCTCGGAGATGCCGGTGTCGGAGGGCTCCCGGACGAGCGCCTCGGCGAGGACCACGGCGGCCCGGTCTACCGGCTCACCCGCGGGCAGCTCGGTCGCCGGGGGGCGGACCCGCGTCGACAGGTCGTCGAGCTCCTGGCCGCGGGTGCCGTCGAGCAGCGCGGGCTGCAGCCGCAGCCGTCCGATCACGGTCGCGCCGGCCTGCTCCAACAGTGGCGCGAGCTCGCCCGCGAGCTCCGAGGGCGCTCCGGGCGCCGTGACCAGGAGGACCGTCTCGCCCTGCAGGGTGCCGGCGACGAGGTCCGCCGCGACCGAGCTGACGAAGGCGTCGGCGTCGCTGACGTCGGACTGCAGGGTGCGCGTCGTGGACTCGAGGTTGCGCTTGTCGCTGGTGAGGCTCGAGATGGAGCTCTTGAGGTTGTCGAGCACCTGGTCGTTGAGCTGCGTCGTGCCGACGACGATGCCGAGCGCCAGCGCCATGAAGATCGCGATGGTGCTGACGAGGTGGTACCGGAAGTCGATCACTGCGCCAACCAGGTTCCCGCTGTCACGACCACGAGACGACCGTAGCGAACGGCCATCAAGAACTGTCGGAGGTCGGTCCTACCTTGCAGCGATGGGGACTGCTCTTGCGACGTTGTCGGATGCCGAGCTGGCTGCGGAGATCACGACCTGGGCGGGTCGGATCGCAGCGGGCGAGGCTCGACTACTGACCCTGATCGGGGAGTACGACGACCGCGGTGCGTGGTCGGGTCCGGGCATGCTGTCGTGCGCGCACTGGCTGTCCTGGAAGCTCGGGATGGGCCCGGTCGCGGCCCGCGAACGGGTCCGGGTCGCCCGGCTGTTGCGGGAGCTGCCGCTGACGTCGGCCGCCTTCAGCGAGGGCCGACTGTCGTGGACTCAGGTCCGGGCGCTGACCCGCTGTGCGACCGCCGAGACCGAGGAGGTCCTGCTCGCGGTGGCGCGCTCGTGCACCGGCGCGCAGATCGAGAAGGTCGCGCGTGGCCTCGCCCGGGCCGCGGCCGCCGCCATGGAAGCGGTCGACCCCGTCGCGGCGGAGCAGCGGCTGCGGTCGCGGTTCCGCTACGACGACGACGGCACGATGGTCGTGACCCTCCGCGTCCCGGCCGGCGCGGCACCGGTCGTGCGAGCCGGCCTCGACCGTGTCCTCGCCGAGCTGCAAGCCGAGCGCGACCAGCACGCCGACGCCCTCGCCGCAGAGCTCGGCGAGGGCCTCGACCTCCCCCCGACCCGCGACCCGAACGAGAAGGACGTCACCGTCGACGCTTCCGCGGAAGCGCCGGTGTCGGCCGCGGGCGCTTCCGCGGAAGCGTCCCTGAGGTCCAGCGAGGCAGTCGACGCCGACCCTCCCGAGCCGCTCTCGCCACCCCCGCCAGGCGCGGTCCGGATCGGACAGGGCTCTTTCGCGCACGTCGTCGCTCCCGCCCTCGCGATCACGCCGGCCGGCGCCGCAGACGCTTCCGCGGAAGCGCCCGCACCGGTCTCCCGACAGGACCGGGAGAAGGCCGAGGAACAGGCCCGACGCCGCGCGACCGCCCAGTGGAACAACCAGAAGACCCTCGACGCGAGCGTGCGCGCCCAGGCCGTCCACGACCAGATCGCGATCGGGAAGGCGTCCTACGGCGACGCCCTGATCCGACTGTGCACCCGCGCCCTCGACACCCCCCACAGCACACCCGTGCCCAAGGACACGCTCACCCTGCACGTCGACCCCCTCAGCGGCTGGGCCCGCACCCACGACGGTGAGCTCCTCCCGCCCCAGACGCTCCCCCGACCCCGCACCAGCGCCAGCTCACGCAAGGCGGTCGTCGAGGTCAACGGACAGCTGCTCCTGCCACCCGAGATCACCCGCACCGACCTCACCGTCCACGACCGCGGACGCCAGGACCGGCTCGTCACCGGCCCCCTACGCCGCGCCCTCGGCACCCTCGACGGCGAACGCTGCCGCTTCCCCGGCTGCCCCCGCAACACCAAGCTCCACGCCCACCACGTCATCTACTGGACCCACGGCGGCCGCACCGACCTCGACAACCTCGTCCTGCTCTGCCACCGCCACCACACCCTCGTCCACACCGAAGGCTTCCAGCTCGTCCTCAGCCCCGACCGGACCCTCACCGTCCGCACCCGAGACGACATCCCCGTCCCCCACCACTCCAGCCCCGCCTGGGGCAACCCCCACCAACTCGACCCCACCCTCGACATCGACGAGCACCGCCTCCCACCCCAGTGGCACGGCGAACCCCTCGACCTCAGCTACGTCACCATGGTCCTGCTGGAACACGCCGCCTGACGACGACCTCCCAGCAACTCGAATGGGCGCGGCTCGGCTGCCGCGTCAGAACAGGCCGGAGACCCAGAACAGCACGTCGCGGACCTGGTCCTCGATCAGCTGCCCATAGGCCTCGCCCGCCGGCGAGACCCGCACCGCCGCGCCCATCGCGACCAGCGTCGCGAGCACGAGCAGGAGCAGCTGCCAGGTCGAGATCCGCGAGCGGTAGAGCCGCGACACGCCCTTCGCGTCGACGAGCTTGCCGCCGACCCGCAGCCGGGTGAGGAACGTCGAGGCCATCCCCTGCCGCCCCTTGTCGAGGAACTCGACCAGCGTCGCGTGCGTGCCCACCGCGACGATCAGCGTCGCGCCCTTCTCGTCGGCGAGCAGCAGTGCGACGTCCTCCGAGGTGCCGGCCGCGGGGAAGACGACGGCTTCGACGCCGAGGTCCTGCACGCGCGCGAGACCGGGTGCGCGCCCGTCGGCGTAGGCGTGGACCACGATCTCCGCGCCGCAGGTGAGGGCCTTGTCGGAGACCGAGTCCATGTCGCCGACGACGAGGTCCGGCGTCAGACCGGCCTCCAGCAGCGCATCGGCGCCGCCGTCGACGCCGAGCAGGATCGGGCGGTACTCCCGGATGTAGGACCGCAGGACCGCGAGGTCCTCGCGGTAGTCGTAGCCGCGCACGACGACCAGGACGTGGCGACCTTCCAGCTTGGTCCGGATCACGGGTACGCCGATGCCGTCCAGCAGGAGCGCCCGCTCCTTGAGGAGGTACTCCATGGTGTTGGCGGCGAAGGCCTCGAGCTGCGTGTGCAGCCCGGCCCGCGCCTCGGCCATCGCGGCCCCGATGGAGTCCTCGTCCTGCAGGGACCCGGTCGCGACGACGTCCTCGCCGACGTAGAGCCGGTCGCCGTCGAGACGCACCGTGTCGCCCTCGTCGACCGCCGAGAAGATGTCCTCCCCCACCGCGTCGAGCAGCGGGATGCCCGCGGTCAGCAAGATCTCCGGGCCGAGGTTGGGGTAGCGCCCGCTCGTGCTCGGCGCAGCGTTGACGACGGCGGCGACCTTGCACGCGACCAGCGCGTCGGCGCTGACCCGGTCGATGTCGACGTGGTCGATGACGGCGATGTCGCCCGGCCGCAGCCGGCCGGTGAGCCGCTTGGTGCGGCGGTCCAGCCGCGCGGTCCCCGTGAGGCCCGGCAGGCGCTCGGCCTGTCGGCGGCGCCGTCCTGCTGCCAGCCTCACCCGGCCGAGTCTGCCAGAGCGGCTGCCCCAGGTCCGGTCAGCCGCGCTGGTCGGCCAGCCACGCCTGCAGGTCGCGCAGCCCGCGCTGGGCCTCCTCGGCGACGGCTCGCGGCGACGGGACCAGCGGAGCGAGGCCCACCGGCGGCTGATCGGCGCGCGGCAAGGGCGGCCGGACCACGTGCGGCGCGATGCCCGGGCGCGCAAGGACCACGGCCGCGGCAAGCCAGCAGACGTAGAGCGTTCCCAGTGCGATAGCCAGGACGAACAGCAGAGCGATCACGACACACCCTCCTCCGCATCCTCATCGGCACGAGGTCGCCTCTCGTGAAGCCCCGGACGGGCCGCGCGACGACCACGGGCCTCACCCCGCCGACATCGTGTCGCCACCACGGCGGCAGCACGGCGGCAGCAACATCAACAGCACATCCGCACGGGCGGTGGCCCCGCGCTGAGCGTGCCGGCGCGTGCAGATGTGCTGTCGATCATCGAGATCAGCGAGGTTGGACTTTGACATCCAACGCAAGGGCGTCGGGCCACGCCTCAGAAGTAGTCGAGGACCCGCGGCCGCGGCCCCGCGAAGGCCGCGTCGAGCGTCGGCATCGGCCGGTCCAGCAGCCCCGTGCGCAGCAGCAGGCCGGTGTCGGCCGCGCCGGCGTAGAGCAGGGCGAGGCCGCGCACGTGCAGCAGCGGCAGGTCGACGCTGCGCGGCGTCCGCTCGAGCTCCCCGCGGCCGTCGGCGACGACGAGCCGCCACGCCCCGTCGTGCCCCGGCACGTCGGGGTCGACCAGCGCGAAGGACGCGTCGACGGTGGCGGCGGGCGCGAAGCCGCGGGCCCCGATCGCGGCCTCCGCGTCGACGATGCGCAGCATCCACGGCTGCACCCGCTGCGGCGGCGGCACCTGCCCGGGCAGCTCGAGGGCGAGCTCCTCGGTCGGGCCGCGCCAGCGCACCGACGGGGCCACCGAGTCCCACGACCCGAGCGAGCGCAGCAGCGCGGCACCAGCCTCACCTGAGCGGGCCACGACCTCGTGCACGGTGACGACCGCGTCGGCGCCGTAGCCCCTGCCGCGGTCGTAGGCGGCGTAGCCCAGCGGCACCCCGTCGTCGTCCTCGGCGAGCGCGACCACGTCGTGCGACAGCACACCGGAGGGACCGGCCTGCCCCTCACGGGTGAGCAGCCCCGCGGAGGTCTCGCCGTACCAGCGGTAGAGCTCCTGCACCGCGGCGACGTCGTCCTCCCCGGCGGTGCGCACGTGGACCCCGACCGGGTCGCCCGCGTCGCGCAGCAGCGCGGTCGGCAGCAGCGTGTGGTCGAGCGAGCCGACGACCTCCCAGCCGAGCGGCCGGTAGAGCCCGACAGCGGTCGGGAAGAGCACGCTGACCGCCTGCCCGGCCTCGAGCATCTGCGGCAGCAGGCTGCGCAGGAGCCGGCGGGCCATGCCGCGGCCGCGGCCGTCGGGGTGCACCGCGACACCGGCGACCCCGCCCATCGGGACCATCCGCCCGCCCCACCACTGGGACAGGGAGCGGACCGAGGCGCTGGCGAGCAGCCCGCCGGTGCCGTCCTCGATGCCGTAGGTGACCTCACCCGGGTGAGCCGCCGGCGTCGGCGCCGCGGGGTCACCCCCGAAGGCCAGCCGGCTGAGCGCCCACACGGCGTCCCGGTGCCGGTCGTCGAGCCGGACGATGTCGCGGTTCACCGCTCCCCCTTCTCCTGCGCGGCCGCGGCGAGGAGCTCCTCGGCGTGACCACGCGCCATCCCGCTGTCGTGCCCGGCGAGCATCCGCGACAGCTCCTGCACGCGCTCGCTGTCGTCGAGCGCGACGACCCCCGAGCGCGTCACGGTGCCGTCGTCGCGCTTGACGACGTGCAGGTGCCGGTCGGCGAAGGCCGCGACCTGCGGCAGGTGCGTCACGACGACCACCTGGTGGTCGCGGGCGAGCCGTGCGAGCCGCCGCCCGACCTCGACCGCCGCCCGACCACCGACCCCGGCGTCGACCTCGTCGAAGACCATCACCGGCACCGGGTCGGAGCCCGCGAAGACGACCTCGACCGCGAGCATCACCCGCGAGAGCTCACCCCCGGACGCGCCCTTCTGCAGTGCCCGCGCCGGCGCGCCGGGGTGCGGCACGAGCAGCAGCTCCACCTCGTCGACGCCCTCCGGCCCCGCCGCCAGCACCAGGTCGCCGACCGGCAGGCCGTCAACCGCCTCGCGCTGCGTCACCGCTGCGCTCACCTCGGCGTGCGGCATCGCGAGCTCGCTCAGCTCCGCGCTCACCGCAGCCCCGAAGCGCAGCGCCGCGGAGACGCGTGCCTGCGACAGCGCCTCGGCGAGCACCCCGAGCGACGCCTCGAGCGCGGTGTCCTCGGCCTCCAGCGCCGCGATCCGGTCGTCGGCGCCGTCGAGCTCGAGCAGCCGCTCGCTCGCCGACGCGGCCCAGGCCAGCACGCCTATGAGGTCCTCGCTCGCATGCCGGCGCACCAGGGCCGTCAGCACCGCGAGCCGGTCCTGCGCGGACGCGAGCCGCAGCGGGTCGACATCGACCGACGAGGAGTACGACGCCAGCTCCCCCGCAGCGTCCGCGACCGCGTGGGCGGTCTCCCCCAGGCGCTCCGCGAGCGCGGCCAGCGCCGGGTCGTGGGACGCAGCGGCCTCCAGCGCCTTGCGGGCAGCGGTCAGCAGCCCGAGCGCGTCCGGGGCGTCGAGGTCGTCGCCCGTCAGCGCCTCTCGCGCGGTGCTCGCCGCGGTCCGGAGGTCGTCGGCGTGGGCGAGCCGCTCGACCTCGACGCGCAGCGCGGCGTCCTCGCCGTCGAGCGGTGACGCGGCCTCGACCTCGGCGAGCCCGAGCCGCAGCAGCTCGGCCTCGCGCAACCGCTCCGCCGCGGCCGCGCGCAGCTCCGCGAGGGTCCCGCGCACGTCGCGCCAGCGCACCCACTCGGCCCGGAAGCGGTCACGCAGGTCCAGCACCGGCGGCCCGGCATAGCGGTCGAGCGCCTGGCGCTGCTGGGCCGGCTTGAGCAGCCGCTGCTGGTCGCTCTGCCCGTGGACCGCGAGCAGCGACTCGCTCAGCTCCGCAAGCACCCCGACCGGCACGCTGCGCCCGCCGACGTGAGCGCGCGAGCGACCGTCGGCCGACACGGTGCGGCTCAGCAGCAGGACGCCCTCGTCGAGCTCCGCGCCCGCGTCGAGCGCCCGGTCGACCGCGGGGTGGCCCGGGTCGAGGACGAGCCGGCCCTCGACGACGGCCCGGTCGGCCCCGGGCCGAACCCGCCCGCCCTCACCGCGGCCACCGAAGAGCAGCGCGAGCCCCTGCACGACCATCGTCTTGCCGGCGCCGGTCTCGCCGGTCACGACGGTCAGGCCGGGCGCGAGCTCCAGGACGGCCTCGTCGATGACGCCGAGCCCCGAGATGCGGATCTCCTCGAGCACGTCAGTCCCGCCCCCGCCAGCCCTCGACGGGCAAGGCGAACTTCTCGACCAGAGTGTCGGTGAACGCCCGCTCCCGGGTGCGCGCCAGCAGCACGGGGATGTCCCCTCGGCGTACCTCGACCCGCGCACCGTGCGGCAGCTCCCGCGAGCGCCGCCCGTCGCAGGTCACCACGGCCGAGCACCCGCTGGGCAGGACCTCGAGAGCGACGACCGACGAGGGCGACACGACGAGCGGCCGGGCGAACAGCGCGTGCGCGCTCACGGGTACGACGAGGGTGGCCTCCACCGCGGGCCACACCACGGGGCCACCGGCCGAGAACGCGTAGGCCGTCGAGCCGGTCGGCGTGGCGGCGACGACGCCGTCGCAGCCCCAGCGCGACAGCGGTCGGCCGTCGACCTCCACGACGAGCTCGAGCATCCGCTCGCGGGCCGCCTTCTCCACGGCCGCCTCGTTGAGGGCCCAGCCGCTGTCGACCCGCTCCCCGTCCACGACCACGTCGATGCCGAGCGTCATCCGCTCCTCGACCTCGTAGGCCCGGTCGAGCACCTGCTCGACCGTCGCCTCGAGGTCGGAGTGCTCGGCCTCGGCGAGGAAGCCGACCCGCCCGAGGTTGACGCCGAGCAGCGGCACTCCCCCGCCGCGCGCGAGCTCCGCGGCCCGCAGGATCGTGCCGTCGCCGCCGAGCACCAGCACCAGCTCCGCGCCGGTCGCGCACCCGGCCTCGTCGCGGACGACAACGCCCTCGGTCTTGAGGTCGTCGGACTCCTCGGCGAGGACGCGCACCTCGACGCCAGCCTCCAGCAGCCGCGACACGACGAGACGGGCAGCGTCGACCGTCGCCGGTCGCCCCGTGTGGGCGAGCAGCAGCACCGATCGGCGGTCCGTCATGGCGACCACCCTGTCACGCAGGTCCGGCCGCGACGGCGTTGTCCACCGCGGTGTCGAGCTCGACCTCTGGGAGCGGGTCGGCACCGACGGTCAGCCACAGGAAGTACTCCACGTTGCCCGACGGCCCCGGCAGCGGCGACGCGACGACACCGCGCACCCCGAGCCCGAGCTCCTGGGCCTGCCCGGCGACCCGCCGCACGGTCTCCACACGCAGCGCATGGTCGCGCACCACTCCTCCCGACGGGAGCCGCTCGCGCCCGACCTCGAACTGCGGCTTGACCATCGGCAGCAGGTCTGCGCCGGCCGCGCAGCACCCCGCGAGCGCCGGCAGCACGAGCCCGAGCGGGATGAACGACAGGTCGGCGACGACGAGGTCGACCGGCTCGGCGAGCTCGAGCGCCCGCACGTTGGTGCGGTCCATCACGGTCACGCGTTCGTCGGTCTGCAGCGCCCACGCGAGCTGGCCGTAGCCGACGTCGGCCGCCACCACGTGCGCCGCCCCGCGGCGCAGCAGCACCTGGGTGAAGCCGCCCGTCGACGCGCCGGCGTCCAGCGCCCGACGACCCTCGACACCTACGCCGAAGGCGTCCAGCGCGCCGAGCAGCTTGTGGGCGCCCCGTGACACCCAGGTCTCACCCTGCTCGGCGTCGACGAGCAGCGGGGTCGCGGCCTCGACCGCGGTCGCCGGCTTGGTCGCGACCGTGCCGGCGACGCGGACCAGCCCGTCGGCGATGAGCGCGCTCGCGTGCTCGCGACTGCGCGCCAGCCCGCGACGGACCAGCTCGGCGTCGAGCCGCGCGCGACGGGCCAGCCGGGGCTCCTAGGCCCGGTTGTTCTCGTCGAGCGCGGCGAGGGCGTCCTGGAGCTGGCGGTGCACGCCGTCGAAGACCGCGACGTGCTCGGCCACGGGCAGCTCCTCGAGCCGCTCCAGCAGGGCGACGGCCTGCTCCGCGGCGCTCACGCGCCGGTCTTCTTCGCCGGCGCCTTCTTCGCAGCAGCCTTCTTCGCGGGCGCCTTCGGGGCAGCCGCCTTGGCAGCGGGAGCCTTCGGGCCCGACAGCTGCGCCTCGAGGGCCTTCACCTTGGCCTTGAGCGCCTCGACCTCGTCCTGAGTGGCGAGGCCGACGCGGCCGAGCGCCTTGTCGACCTCGAAGCGCACCAGCGCGGTGACGGCCTCGCGGTTCTGCTTGCTCTGCTGCAGCAGGTCCTCGGCGAGCTCCTGGACCTGACTGGCGGTGGCCTCGCCCTGGGCGACGAGCTGCTTGGCGGCCGTGACGGCCCGCTGCTTGGTCAGCTCGGTGACGCCGTTGGCCAGCGCCAGGTAGCTCTTGAGTGCGTCGCGCACGGTTCCTCCGGATGGGGACGGGCTCGGGTCGGACGGGCTTGCGCACGGACGGCCCCGGCGCCCGACGACGCTACCGCGCTCGGCGCTACGGTTGCGGCAGCCGGAGGACCCAGGAGCAGCGCGTGGCGACGATCGACGAGGTGTGGGCGACCGTGCACGCCCTCGTCGCGCGCCTCGACGCCCTCGACCCGGACCTGCGCGCGAAGTACGTCATCGAGCGCTCCGTCTCCTGCAAGGTCTACGACCTCGACGTCGTCTTCGTCGGCCGGCTGTGCGAGGAGGGCCTGCGCGACGTCCACACCGAGACCGCCGACCGGGCGCAGGTGCGCCTGTCCTGCGGCTCGGACGACCTCATCTCCCTCGCCGAGGGCCGCCTCTCCGTGCCGACGGCCTTCGCCACCGGCAAGCTGCGGGTGCAGGCCGGGCCGCTCGACCTGCTCCGGCTGCGTCAGCTCATCTGATCGGCGCGCGCCCACGCCGCGGCGCAGGCCGCCCGCAGCTCCGGGACCCCCGCGCCCTCGGACACCTTCCCGTCGTACGCCGCGAAGGCCGTCCCGCAGCGGGCGCCCCCGTCGACGAGCTCGACCGGTGGGTGGGCCTCGAGCAGTCCGCGCAGGTCGGCCGCCACGAAGGCGGGGCGGCTGCCCGCGGGGGCGGCAAGCAGCGCCTCGAGGGTGCAGACGCCGGTGAGGACGAGCAGGCTGTCGGCACCCGCGCCGACAGCGCCGAGCACGTCGGTGTCGAGCCGGTCGCCGATGACCAGCGGCCGCCGGGCACTGACCCGCTCGACCGCCTCGGCGTGCAGCGCGGGGCCGGGCTTACCCGCGACCACCGGCTCCCGACCCGTCGCTGTCACGAGCGCGGCGACCAGCGCACCGCAACCCGGGAGCGGCCCCCGGGGTGACGGGAAGGTCGTGTCGGTGTTGGCCGCGACCCACAGCGCGCCGGCCCGGATCGCGACCGCGGCCTCGGCCAGCTGCAGCCAGCCGACGTCGAAGGACAGCCCCTGGACCACCGCCCGCACGCCCGGGCCTGCCTCCCGCACCGGTGCGTAGCCGCCGTCGGCGACCGCCGCGGCAAGGTCGTCGGAGCCGATGACGAGCACCTCGCTGCCCGGGTCGACCTGCTCGTGGAGCAGCCGCACCGACGCCTGGGCGCTCGTCACCACGTCGTGCTCGACGGCCGACACACCCACGCTGGCGAGCAGCGCGGCGACCACTGCGGGGCTGCGCGAGGCGTTGTTGGTGACGTAGGCCGGGCGCAGCCCGAGCTCCGTCGCCGATGCCAGTGAGGCGGCGGCGTGCGGGATCGGCTCGGTGGCGAGGTAGAGCACGCCGTCGAGGTCGTAGAGCCCCGCGTCGTAGCCGGCCGCGAGCGGCCCCTCGCAGCTCGCGAGCCCGTCACCGACCAGGACCTGCCCGACCGGCACCTGCCTGACCGGCCCTCGGCCGATCAGCGCTTGGCGGCGGTCAGCGCCGCCTTCGCGCCGCGCAGCGCCTGGGCGTAGTAGGTGATGTCGGGGCGCATCGCGGCAGCCAGCGCGAGGTGCTCCACGGCGGCCGGTAGGTCACCGAGCTTGGTGGCGGCCAGGCCGAGGCCGAACTGCGCGTAGTCGTCAGCGGGGTTCACCGAGATGATCCACTCGAAGTTCTCGCGGGCCTCGGGGTACATCCCGACGTCGAACTGCGCGCGCGCCAGCGCCTCGCGGACCTGCCGCGACTCCGGCTCGGCCTGCGCGGTGTGGGTGAGGATCTGGATCGCGGCGTTGACGTCGCCGTTCTCGAGCAGGTCGAGGCCGCGCGCGTACCAGTCCCAGATCTCGCCCTGGGGCACGACGTCCGGAGGCGGCGGCGGGAGATCGGCGTAAGGCCGGGGCTTCTCCTCGTCGGGTGCACGGGGGTCGTACCGGGGGTCGTACCTGTCGGACACGCGTGCTCCTCCTCGTGGATCCCTGGCCCGGCTGGCGCGGCCTCGCGAGCCGCCGCCCTAGCATCGGCGGGGTGACCGCCGCTGCTCCCTCCCCTGCCCGTCCTTCCGGTCTCGTCCTGTCGCCCTTCCGGGCCCTGCGCTTCGACCCTGCCGCCGCCGGTCCGCTCAGCGGGCTGACCTCCCCGCCCTACGACGTCATCGACGACGCGGGCGTGGCGGCGCTCGAGGAGCTGTCCGACCACAACGTGGTGCGCCTCATCCTTCCACGCGGCGACGCCGACGGGGAGCAGTCGCGCTACCGCCGCGCCGCGGACCTGCTCCGCGGGTGGCGCAGCACCGGCGCCCTCGCCCCCGACGACGTGCCGGCGCTCTACGTCTACGAGCAGGCCGGCGAGGGACACGCGCAGCGCGGGCTGCTCGGGGCGCTGGCGCTCAGCCCGCCGGAGGACGAGATCGTGCTGCCGCACGAGAACACCATGTCCGGCACCGTCAGCGACCGGCTCGCGCTCTACACCGCGGTCGAGGCCGACCTCGAGCCCATCTTCCTCGTGTACGACGGGGGCGGGGCCGCCTCCGACGCGGTCCGGACCGCTGATGCCCGCGAGCCGCTGGTCGACGTCGTGCTCCCCGACGGCCTGCGTCACCGGCTCTGGGCGGTCACCGACCCCACCGAACTCGCCGCGATCGCCGCCGACCTGCACCCGCGCACGGCCCTCATCGCCGACGGCCACCACCGCTACGCCACCTACCTGCAGCGCCAGGCGGCCCACGGCGGCGCGCCCGGCCCCTGGGACCACGGGCTCACCTTCCTCGTCGACGCCACGTCCTTCGGGCCCGAGGTCCACCCGATCCACCGGGTCGTCCCCGGTGTCGAGGCCGCCGAGCTCGCCGGGCGGGCGCGCGACGGCATGACGGTCCATGACCTCGACGACGACGACCTCGAGGGCGCGCTCGCCGCGCTCACGAAGGCCGGCGAGGCGGGCCCGGCCTTCCTGCTGGTCTCCGGCGACGGCGGCACGGTCCGGCTGCTGACCGACCCGGACACCGGAAAGCTCGACACGGCGCTCGGCGACGAGCGCTCCGTCGCCTGGAAGGCGCTGGACGTGTCGGTGCTGCACGGCTTCGTCGTACCCCTGCTCTGGGGCCTGTCCGACACCGTCGAGACGGTCGGCTACGCGCACGCCGTCGACGAGGCGCTGGCCGAGGCGGCCCGCACCGGCGGCACCGCCGTGCTGCTGAACCCGACCCCGGTCGAGGCGGTCGCGGCGGTCGCGCGCGGCGGCGAGCGGATGCCCCGCAAGTCCACGCTGTTCACTCCCAAGCCCCGCACCGGGCTGGTCCTGCGCGACCACCGCGACGCCTGACCGCACCCGCAGCCGCACCCGCTAGGAGGCGCGCTCCAGCCGCTTGAGCCCACCGAGCTCCACCTCGCACCGGCTCGCCGCCCCTGTGGGTGAGCGCCAGAAGCGCCGGCGCAGCGCCCCCTCGACGGCGACGACGTCGCCGGCCTGCAGCGCACGGGCGCTGCGCTGCACCCGCCCGGTCCAGGCGACGCAGTCCAGCGTGTCGGTCGTCGCCGGCCGGACCCCCTCGGGCAGCGGCCGGGTCGGCGGCGGGCGGTCCACCACCAGGCGGAACGTCGTCAGCACGTCCCCGCTCGGCAGCTCCCGGTCCTCCGGGTCCGCGCTCACCCTGCCGACCAGCACCACCTCGTTGCGTGACTGCGTGTGCACCGCTCCTCCTCCTGTCCGCGACCCGCTCCGGGGCCTGTCGCTCCGGGGATAGGGTGCGACGGAAGGCGGCCTCGTGGGGCCGCCCGCGACCGATCTGTGGACGGCCGCCGCGAGCCGGGAGGGCCTGTGGACGACCGCACGCGTGAGCTCGGGTCCGACGTGCACCTCATCGACACCGCGATGGGCGGCTACGACGGGATCACCGCCGCCTACCTCGTCCGCTCCTCGCGTCCCGCGCTCGTCGAGACGGGGGCGGCGACCTCTGCCGCGCTCGTCGTCGCTGAGCTGGCCGCGCTCGGGATCGGCCCGGAGGACCTCGCGACGATCGTCGTCACCCACATCCACCTCGACCACGCCGGCGGCGTGGGCGACCTCGCGGCCGCCTTCCCGCGCGCCGAGGTCGTCGTGCACGAGCGCGGCGCCCGCCACCTCGTCGCCCCCGAGCGGCTGTTGTCCTCGGCCAAGCGCGTCTACGGCGAGGAGCTGTTCGCCCGGGTCTTCGGCGACCTGCTCGCGACCCCCGCGGAGCGGGTCCGCGCGCTCGGCGACACCGGCGAGGTCGACCTCGGCGACGGTCGTCGCCTCACGACCCACTGGTCCCCCGGGCACGCCTCCCACCACGTCGGCCTGCTCGACTCCGAGACCGGCGATCTCTACGTCGGTGACGCCGCCGGTGTCTACGTCCCCGAGGCCGACCTGCTCCGCCCCGCCACGCCACCCCCCGACTTCGACCTACCGGTCGCGCTGGCCTCGCTGGAGCTGTTCGCCTCGCTGGCTCCGACCCGACTGCTGTTCAGCCACTTCGGGCCGGTCACGGCCGTCGGCGACGCCCTCGAGCGCTCCGCTGAGGAGCTGCGCCTGTGGGTCGAGCTGGCCCGCGAGACGCGCGTGCTCGAGCTCGATCACGCCGTCGCCGCGGTCCGGGCCCGCACCCACGAGCGCTACGCCGCCCTGCGTGCCGACCCCGACCTCGCCGCCCGACAGGACGCCCTCAACAGTGATGCCGCCAACCTCAGCGGCATCAGGCGCTGGCTCGACCAGGTCGAGCCCGTCTAGAACAGCGTCGTGCTGCCACCCGGCTCGCCACTCGTCCGCGGTGCAGGCTCGACGTGGGTGAACACCGCAGCAGGTACGCCGGAAGCGCGCTCCCGCGCCGGTGCCGCCTCATCCTGCGCCGAGTCTCCGCTGCTCGACCCGTCCGCCGCATCGTCGGGGTCCGTCACCTCATCGTCGCCTGCGTCAGCCGCGTCGGCTGTGTCCTCGCGAGCGTCCTGACCCGACCCGGACGCCTCACCCGCGCTGGTGTCCGCTTCCGACCCTGCGGGATCGTCCGAGTCCTCACCGTGCACCTCGAGCGCCTCGGCCGGTGCAGGGCCTCCTCCAACGGCCGTCGGCTCTGCGCCCTGGCTGGCTGTCATCGCTGCGGCGAAGCCAGCCATCACGTCCTCGGCGTCGGGGGTGATCCAGGCGTCCGGCCCCTCGTCGTCGTCACCGTCGTAGGCGTCTTCGAAGACGATGCCGTCGAGCGCCATGAGCCGCTCCTGCGCGTCGGTCTCACCGGCCTCGTCGACGTCCGCAGCCTTCTGGAACCACTCGCGCGCGTCGTCCTCGCGCCCGGCCTCGAGCAGCGCATCGGCGTAGGCGTACCAGAGGCGAGACGCCCACGGCCGCGCACCGGTGGTGCGCTGGGCAGGGTCCTTGAGCACGAGCACAGCCGCGTCGTACTGCCGCAGGTCGCGCCGGGCACCCGACACGACGATGACGAGCTCGACCCGCTGCGCGTTGGTGAGCTGAGCGACCTCTCGGTCGTCGGCGTACTTCAACGCCCGGTCCTGCCGGCCCAGCGCCCGCTCGCAGTCGGCCATGACAGCCAGGTGCTCGGGCGAGCCGGTCATCCGACGCGCGGCGCGCAGCTCGGACAGAGCATCGGACCACTCCCCCGCCGCGTAGGCAGCGAGGCCGGCGGCTTCCCGCACCACGCCGACACGCCCGGCCAGCGCCACGGCGGCCCGAGCATGAGTGAGCGCGCGGTCGGGGTCCTGGTCGAGCAGCTGGCCGGTCACGATGAGGTGCTGCGCGACGAGGTCGGCGGTCTCCTTCGACAGCGACCGCAGCTCACGTCGCACGTCGGCGTCGAGCATGCGCGGGTCGATGCCCTCGGGCAGCGCTACCCGAGCCTGCTTGCGGCGCTCCTCGCGACGGGGGTCGTACACCCGGTTCTCGAGCTCGACCCGCTTCGCGGCCTGCTCCGGTGACAGCCTGCGCTGCCCCGCCGCCGGCGGGCCAGTCCGAGCGGGCCGATCACCGTACGGACGCGACGGCCGGTCACCCGACGGTCGTGCCGGACGATCCGAGCGCTCACCGGCGGGACGCGCAGGACGATCCTCGTACGACCGCGCCTGACGATCCGTGCGCTCACTCGCGGGACGCGCAGGCCGATCCGAGCGCTCGCCGGACGGTCGTGCCGGACGATCCGAGCGCTCACCCGCGGGACGCGCCGGACGATCCCCGTACGGACGAGCCGGACGCTCGCCGGCCGGACGATCCCCGTACGGACGAGCCGGACGAGCCGGACGATCCGGACGCTCACCCGCGGGACGCGCCGGACGATCCCCGTACGGACGAGCCGAACGCTCGCCGGCCGGACGAGCCGGACGATCCGAACGCTCACCCGCGGGACGCGCCGGACGATCCCCGTACGGACGCGACGGACGATCCGCACCCGACCGCTCACCAGTGGGACGGGCCGGACGATCCTCGGCCGTGCGCTCCTGGTACGCGCGAGCTGCCGGGCTCTGTCCAGACCGGTTGCCCGTGCTCGGACGCGCCGGGCGTTGCGCGCCGGCGCGTCCCGTGGACGACCCACCGCTACTGCGACCGGCACCGCCCGACGTGCCGCCGGAGGGCTTGCCTGCCCCGCCGGCGCGTGCGGCACCCGCCGGACGCGACGGCCGCCCCTGGCCAGCACTACCGCCGCTACCGCCGCTCGTCGCCTTGCGTTGGTCTGCCACGGTGGTGCTCCTCTATGAAGAAAATTGTGTTGGAAATGCGACAAGGGCCGCCCACGAATGGGCGGCCCTTGTCGAAAGTATGTCCGGCGGCGTCCTACTCTCCCACACAGTCTCCCGTGCAGTACCATCGGCGCTGAAAGGCTTAGCTTCCGGGTTCGGAATGGAACCGGGCGTTTCCCTTTCGCCATGGCCGCCGAAACTCTATGGAGATGTCGGTGGTGCTCATTCTTCCCGTGGTGCGGGATGAATGGCTCCCGACCGTATCTCGGGAACCGCACAGTGGACGCGTTGTCTCTCACGAAGAGAGAGCAGCAGTTTGTGGTCAAGCCCTCGGCCTATTAGTACAGGTCAGCTGCACGCATTACTGCGCTTCCACTTCCTGCCTATCAACCCGATGGTCTAGTCGGGGGCCTTACCTGGTTGACCCAGTGGGAGATCTCATCTTGAAGCGAGCTTCCCGCTTAGATGCTTTCAGCGGTTATCCCTGCCGAACGTAGCTAAACAGCGGTGCTCTTGGCAGAACAACTGTCACACCAGAGGTTCGTCCGTCCCGGTCCTCTCGTACTAGGGACAGCTCTTCTCAAATCTCCTGCGCGCGCGGCGGATAGGGACCGAACTGTCTCACGACGTTCTAAACCCAGCTCGCGTGCCACTTTAATGGGCGAACAGCCCAACCCTTGGGACCTACTCCAGCCCCAGGATGTGACGAGCCGACATCGAGGTGCCAAACCTTGCCGTCGATATGGACTCTTGGGCAAGATCAGCCTGTTATCCCCGGGGTACCTTTTATCCGTTGAGCGACACCGCTTCCACAAGCCAGTGCCGGATCACTAGTCCCGACTTTCGTCCCTGCTCGACATGTCTGTCTCACAGTCAAGCTCCCTTGTGCACTTGCACTCGACACCTGATTGCCAACCAGGCTGAGGGAACCTTTGGGCGCCTCCGTTACATTTTGGGAGGCAACCGCCCCAGTTAAACTACCCACCTGACACTGTCCCTGATCCGGATCACGGACCGAGGTTAGACATCCAATTCGACCAGAGTGGTATTTCAACGTTGACTCCACCTGAACTGGCGTCCAAGCTTCACCGTCTCCCACCTATCCTACACAAGCCGAACCGAACACCAATATCAAGCTATAGTAAAGGTCCCGGGGTCTTTCCGTCCTGCCGCGCGTAACGAGCATCTTTACTCGTAGTGCAATTTCGCCGAGCCTATGGTTGAGACAGTCGAGAAGTCGTTACGCCATTCGTGCAGGTCGGAACTTACCCGACAAGGAATTTCGCTACCTTAGGATGGTTATAGTTACCACCGCCGTTTACTGGGGCTTAAATTCTCAGCTTCGCCTTGCGGCTAACCGTTCCTCTTAACCTTCCAGCACCGGGCAGGCGTCAGTCCGTATACATCCAATTGCTTGTTCGCACGGACCTGTGTTTTTAGTAAACAGTCGCTTCCCACTGGTCTCTGCGGCCACCACACCCTTTCCGGAGTAAATCCCTTCACGAATCCGGCCCCCCTTCTCCCGAAGTTACGGGGGCATTTTGCCGAGTTCCTTAACCACGATTCTCTCGATCTCCTTGGTATTCTCTACCTACCCACCTGAGTCGGTTTGGGGTACGGGCGGCTAGAACCTCGCGTCGATGCTTTTCTTGGCAGCATAGGATCACTGATTTCCCCCGTGAGGGGTACGCATCGGATCTCAGGCTATGTGAGAGACGGATTTGCCTATCTCTCGCCCTACGTCCTTACACCGGGACAACCATCGCCCGGTACGGCTACCTTCCTGCGTCACACCTGTTAATACGCTAACCGCACCAGAATGGGGTCGAGCGTTAGGCCGGCTGCTTCACCCCGAAGGGATCCATCTACCGGATTAGGACTCTTAGCACTACTGGATTAGTTTGGGCGGTTCTTCGCCGGTACGGGAATATCAACCCGTTGTCCATCGACTACGCCTGTCGGCCTCGCCTTAGGTCCCGACTTACCCAGGGAAGATTAGCTTGACCCTGGAACCCTTGGGTTTTCGGAGGACATGTTTCTCACATGTCTTTCGCTACTCATGCCTGCATTCTCACTCGTGTGGCGTCCACGGCTGGGTTACCCCGCCGCTTCACTCGCCACACGACGCTCTCCTACCGATCCGCATGGCTGGACCACGAAGGCCTACCAAATATGCGAATCCTACGACTTCGGCGGTGTGCTTGAGCCCCGTTACATTGTCGGCGCGGAATCACTTGACCAGTGAGCTATTACGCACTCTTTCAAGGGTGGCTGCTTCTAAGCCAACCTCCTGGTTGTCTCTGCAACTCCACATCCTTTCCCACTTAGCACACGCTTAGGGGCCTTAGTCGGTAGTCTGGGTTGTTTCCCTCTCGACGATGAAGCTTATCCCCCACCGTCTCACTGCTGCGCTCTCACTTACCGGCATTCGGAGTTTGGCTGACGTCAGTAACCTTGTAGGGCCCATCGGCCATCCAGTAGCTCTACCTCCGGCAAGAAACACGCAACGCTGCACCTAAATGCATTTCGGAGAGAACCAGCTATCACGAAGTTTGATTGGCCTTTCACCCCTATCCACAGGTCATCCCCTCAGTTTTCAACCTAAGTGGGTTCGGTCCTCCACGCGGTCTTACCCGCGCTTCAACCTGCCCATGGATAGATCACTTCGCTTCGGGTCTTGAGCGTGCCACTCAGTCGCCCTATTCAGACTCGCTTTCGCTACGGCTACCCCACACGGGTTAACCTCGCAACACAACGCAAACTCGCAGGCTCATTCTTCAAAAGGCACGCTGTCACAGGTATAAATACCCGCTCCAACGGATTGTAGGCACATGGTTTCAGGTACTATTTCACTCCCCGCCAGGGGTACTTTTCACCTTTCCCTCACGGTACTTGTCCGCTATCGGTCACCAAGGAGTATTTAGGCTTAACGGGTGGTCCCGCCAGATTCACACGGAATTTCAGGGGTTCCGTGTTACTTGGGGTGACGCTTCAGAGTCATTGACTTACGTGTACGGGGGTATCACCCTCTACGCCGGGACTTTCCAGTCCTCTTCGACTTCATCAATGATTTTTTACTCTGTGTTGGATCGGCAGACCCAACTAAACGGCCCCACAACCCTCAAACAGCAACGCCTGCCGGCTATCACACTGCTTGAGTTTGGCCTCTTCCGATTTCGCTCGCCACTACTCTCGGAATCACTTTTGTTTTCTCTTCCTATGGGTACTGAGATGTTTCACTTCCCCACGTTCCCTCCACACACCCTATTTCATTCAGGCGCGGGTAACTGGACATGACTCCAGCCAGGTTTCCCCATTCGGACACCCCCGGATCACAGCTCGGTTGCCAACTCCCCAGGGCTTATCGCAGGCTCCAACGTCCTTCATCGGCTCTTGATGCCAAGGCATCCACC
>JAUYQP010000031.1 GCA_030697205.1 Mycobacteriales bacterium | reverse complement strand
CCGCCGTTCGAGATGTCGTCGTCCGAGGTGGTCACAGCGGCCTTCGCAAGCGTCGGTGCCTTCATCGTGCAGTCTCCTGTCCGAGGCGTCAGCCCCAGCGTCGGACCTCAGCGACTTACACAGACGATCTGACACGCCCACGGGTCCTGGCTCGCGCACCTGCAGCAGACCCACTCCGCGGCGGCGCGGGCGGCCGAGCCGATGCTGGTCCGGGTCATCGACTACACGATCGACGACGGACGCGACAACCACGCCACCTACCGGCTGTTGACCACCCTCACCGATCCCGCCGAGGCGTCCGCGGTCGAGCTGGCTGCCGCATACGCCGAGCGCTGGGAGGTCGAGCTGACCTTCGACGAGCTCAAGACCCATCAGCGTGGACCACGCACCGTGCTCCGCAGCAAGTCCCCGGACCTGGTCCTGCAGGAGATCTGGGGCCACCTGTGCTGCCACTACGCGATCCGCTCCCTCATGTCCGAAGCCGCCACCCACTCCGGGCACGACCCCGACCGCGTCAGCTTCGTCGCCGCGCTGCGGATCACCCGTCAGACCCTCACCCACCCGGGTGCTTTTCCCCCCTGAGCAGCACGACCGCGACAGCCCCGGCTGGCGCGACTTTCTCCGCCGGCTACTCCACCGGCTGACCCCCCACGCCGTCACCGCTCGGCGCCCCGCGTCATCAAACGCAAGTACGTCAAGTGGCTCGTCAAGCGCGCCCACCACGCGACGTGGCCCCAGCCAGACGGGCCGCCAACCTACAGCGCGGTCCCGCTAACTAAACGGTATTGGGATTAGGCCTTGGTGATCAGCTGCCAACGCCGAGGGCCGCGAGGGCGGCTCCGGTGCCGACGACCAGCAGGACCGCTGCCCCCAGGACCACGAAGCGGTGGTCCTGCTCTTGACGCCAGCGGTGCAGCAGCCAGGTCAGGCGCAGCAGGGGGGCAGCGATCACGAGTGCGATGGCGGTCCAGGCAACGGCATCGCGGGCAGCACCGGGGAGCACGGACGCCAGCAGGGACAGGGCGAGCACCAGCTGCGTGGCACGGCGCAGCCACGGCGCCTGCCAGTAGCCACGGATGGTGCTCACGGTCCCCGGCGGGATCGGAGGTCGCGTCAAGACCGCACCGCCAAAACGGCGGCAACCACGACGAGCAGCGTGCAGAGCCCTCGACGGATCACCAGCGGTGGAAGCCGGCTCTGCACCTTCGCGCCGAGCAACCCGCCCAGCAGGCTGCCGGCGATGACGGGGCCGGCGAGGCTCGTGTCGATGCGGTCCTGCACGGCGAACACAAGCAGCGCGGCCGCCGAGGTGATGCCGACCGTGAAGGTCGTCGTCGCCGCAGCAACGCGGACGGGGACGTGCATGAGCTCGTTGAGCGTCGGCGTCTTGATGAACCCACCCGAGGCTCCCGACGTCCCGGCGACGAAGCCGGCCAGCGCCATCAGCCCGAGCCCCCTGCGCAGGTGCGTGGTGCTATACGGCGCGACCGCATCACCCAGCCGGTAAGCACCCGAGAGGGACCCGACGCGCTCGCCCACGTCCGCATCGGTGCAGTCAGGGTTCGGTGGGTTGCGCAGTCCGGTACGGCGGGCACCGACGTAGGCGGCAGCGAGGGCGACGACCGCCAATCCCCTCGTCAGCACAGCCTCGCTCACCGCACCGGACAGCAGAGCGCCGGTCACGGCACCGGCGGAGGCGACCAGCTCGATCACCACACCGATGCGGTGGTTGACCGTCCGCTCCACCAGCTGTCGCGGTGCGGCCGCCAGCGATCCGCTTGCCACGCAGAGCAGACCGAGGGGAGCGGCAGCGGCCGCCGTCAGGCCCGTCAGCACCAGTGCGGGCACGAGCAAGATGGCGCCACCGAGGCCGCCCAGTGCCCCGAGGCACGCAGCAAGCAGCGATAGCCCGCCGTACCCGAAGGCTTCCACGAGCTAGACGGACGCGACCTGCGGCAGGACCTCGGCGACGACGATCCTGCCGACGTCGGTGACGGGGTAGCGGTGGCCGTAGCCCACCGTCGTCACGGTGGGCATGCCCGACCACAGCTCACCACCGTCGGTGGTGATGTTCGCATCCTTCTGGTCACGCGGCATCAAGGACAAGACCTCCTGCCAGAACGACATGGCGGCGACGGCCACCAGGACCGCCGCGGTGCTGGTGGCCTGTGCCCGGCGACCCCAGGGGAAACGCACCCAGCGTCGTGTGAGGAACCAATCCCGAACGCGCACAGGGCGGAGAGTAGCGCCGCCTGCCCTGTGAGGTACCTCGGTGAGAAGGCCGGCTGCCCTGTTGGGAGCGGCACATCACCTGCGTCGGTAGACGTCCGACCTGTGGTCCACATTCTCAACTCGTACAAGCCGCTGCACGTCGTCGATGCGGTAGATGACGCGGTAACTACCGCGCCGTGCGGAGTGTCGGCCGACCAGGTCCAGCTGTAGGGCCCGGCCGACGCGATGCGGGTTCGCGGCCAGAGCGCCGTAGACGAACTCCGCGACAGCCGTCACGACCTTCTCGGGCAGCCGTTGCAGATCGCGCTGCGCTGTCGGTGACCACGTCACCGTGAACGGTTGATCGCTCACCGGCGACGAACGCGGTCGAGCAGCTGTTCCTTCGTCAACACCTCGTCCTGCCCCGCAGCGATCTCGGCTTCTGCCTTCTTGATCCGCCGCATCAGTGCGGGATCGCTCAAGATGTCGAGAGTCTCCTCCAAGCCTTCGAGATCCTCGATGCTCATGACGACCGCGGCCGGGCGGCCGTGCTTGGTGATGATGACCCGCCCGTGCTCACGCTCAAGTCGCTCGACGACCTCCGAGAGCCGGTTCTTTACGTCGGCAAGCGGCATGTGCTCAGCGGCTGAGGTCATGGCCATAACTATAGCTAGATATCTACGATGCGCAACAACGAGGAAGGCCGGTTCTCCTCCTGTGGACAACACGCTTCCGCAGAAGCGTCACCCTGCGGAGGGCCCGGTCACCTCCAGGCGTCCACTGCCGCCTGCTGCCGCGGACCGACTCCACTTATCAACTCTCGGGTTGGCTGCCCCGGTCATCCCGGAGCAGGGCACGCAGCTGCTTGCGGTCGGTCTTGCCGACGGGAGTCAGGGGTACGACGTCGACGATCCGCACCTCGCGCGGGTGCTTGTGACGGCCCAGCCGCTCGGCGCCGAAGGCGACCAGCTCGGCAGACGCCACCGTCAGCCCGGGCCGCAGCGAGACGAACGCGACCACTTCCTCGCCGAGCACCGGGTCGGGGCGGCCGACGACGGCTGCGGATGCGACCGCGGGGTGCTGGAGCAGGACGTCCTCGACGTCGCGGGGGTAGACGTTGAAGCCACCGCGGATGACGAGGTCCTTGAGCCGGTCGACCACCGTGAGGTAGCCGTCGGCGTCGAGGTGTCCGACGTCGCCGGTGCGCATCCAGCCGTCGGGGTCGACGGCCTCGGCGGTGGCGGCGACGTCCCGCCAGTAGCCCGCCATCACGCCGGGCGAGCGGACGAGCACCTCTCCGGTCGGCTCGTCGATGCGGATCTCGACGCCGGGGATAGGCAGGCCCACAGTGCCGACCCGGGGTGCGTCGGGCGGGTTCATCGTCGCGGTGGAGGTGACCTCGGTGCAGCCGTAGCCGTCGCAGACGACGACCGAGGGCACCCGCCGCTGGAACTCGTGGACGACCGCGGGAGCGAGCGGCGCCCCACCGCAGGTGAGGTAGCGCAAGCTGTCGAGACCGTCGAGGTCGTGGGCGAGCAGCAGCTGCAGCATCGACGGGACCAGAGCGCCGGCCTCGACGGCGTGCGCGCGGACGAGCGCCACCCACTCCACCGCGTCGAAGCGGCGCTGCAGCAGCAGCGGCACGGGCGAGCCCTGGTGCATCCGGCACACCGCGTTGAGCAGGCCGTAGACGTGCGAAAGCGGGAGCGGCACGAGCATCGACCGGACACCACTGTCATCCAGGACCGACTGCCGCGCGCGCCCCGTGTGCCAGAGGTTGTCGTGGGTGAGCACGACGCCCTTCGCCCGACCGGTGGTGCCGCCGGTGAAGAGCAGGGCCGCCGGGTCCGACCCGTCGGCCGAGACGGCCGAGACGGCATCACCGAGCGGCAGATCCGTGAGGACCGGCAGGCCGGACACCGTCGCTGCCCGCTCCGGCGACGTGACGAGCAGAGAGGGCGAGGCCTCGTCCAGGACGTGCCGCAGCTCGGCCTCGCTGGCCGCGGGAACGACCGGCGTCGCGATGGCACCAGCCCGCCAGACCGCGTCGTAGAGGACGAGGACGTCGGGGGTGTTGAGCGAGCAGACCGCGACCCGGTCGCCGGGGCGCACGCCGAGCTCGACGAGGCCACCCGCCACGCGAGCCGCCCGGTCCGAGAGCTCGGCTGCGGTCCAGCGGTCACCCTCGAAGAGCACGTCCCCGGAGGACGCCCGCTCCCCCAGCTCACCCAGCGAAGGCACCTCAGTCGCCGCCCTCAGTCGCCGAAGGTGTCGAGGACGACGGAGCGGGTGACCTCGACGAGGTCGCCGGTGCGCTCCATGACCTGGCGTTGCCGTGCCGCCGAGGTCCCGCGCATCAGCGCCTGCTCGGCGAGCGAGGTGATCTCGTCCCACTCCCCCGCGCCCTCGAGGTCGTCGCGCAGCCGGTCGAGCAGGTCGTGCACGAGCGTCGCCGCAGGGACCAGGGTGTGGCTGCGCAGGTCGAGCAGCTCGCCCTCAAGCCCGTGACGCGCGGCCCGCCAGCGAGCGGCGCGCAGCGCCTCCGGACGCACCTCGGGCACCGGGGTGTCGGCGGCGGCGACGCGCACCATTGACCGGGCGAGCCCGGCGTGCAGGACCACGTCGTCGATCACCGGCATGACGTCGGCGACGCGGATCTCGACCGTCGGGAAGCGGGTCGCCGGCCGGGCGTCCCAGTAGAGGTGCGACGCGTCGTCCACCAGACCGCTCGTCACCATGTCGGCCACGACCTCGTCGTACCTCTGGGTCGAGCCGAAGACCTCGGTCGCGCCGGTGACGGGCCAGCGACCGAACCACTGGGTCCGGTACGACGCGTAGGACGTGTCGGTGCCCTCCCAGAACGGCGAGCTGCCCGACAGCGCCAGCAGCGCAGGCAGGTCCGGACGGAGGCGGTCGAGGACGTGGACGGCGACGTCGAGCGACGGGACCGCGACGTGCACGTGGCAGCCCGCGATCATCTGCTGCAGCGCCAAGAGGCCCCAGCGCTCGAGCAGCGCGACGTAGCGCACGCCGGCCGTCAGCCGCTGGTCGCGCCACGACGAGAAGGGGTGGGTGCCGGCGACGAGGATGCGGCAGCCGGACTCCTGCGCGGCCTGGTCCGCACCCGCCCGCAGCCGGGTCACCTCGCGGCGAACGTCGGCGAGCGTCGAGATGACCGGTGTCGCGATCTCGACCTGCGCGGTGGAGATCTCACCCTGGGCGCAGTCGCCGATCAGCTCAACCGCGCGTTGGGTGACCTGCGGCGCATCGGTGAGGGCGAGCGTCTCGACGGAGACGAGGTGGTACTCCTCCTCGACCCCGATCGTCGCGCCGACGGGCACCGTCACGCGCGCGCCCCGCGGAAGTCGGGCGCTCGCTTGTCGAGGAAGGCCCGCACACCCTCGGCGTACTCCGGGCTGGTGAGCGAGGCGGTGTAGAGCGCGCGGACCGCGTCGTCCTCCGTGCGCTCACCAGCGACCGACCGCGCGATGAGCTGCTTGGCACCAGTCAGCGAGATGCGGGCCCGCGAGGCGAGGACGGCGGCGAGCTCGTAGGCCCGCGACTCCACATCGTCGGCGACCTCGTGGACGAGGCCGATGCGCAGCGCCGTCGGTGCGTCGAGCAGCTCGCCGGTCATGAGGATCCACGACGCCCACGCCTGCCCGACGACGTCGACGAGCCTGGCCGTGGACTGCAGCGCGTAGACGATGCCGAGCTTGGCCGGGGTCACCCCGAAGCGGGCCGTGCTGTCGCAGACCCGCAGGTCGCAGGCGACGGCCACCTGCGTGCCGCCACCGATGGCCCAGCCCTGCACGAGGGCGACCGTCGGCTTCGCGCACTCGATGACGGCGCGCTCGCCGGCGGCCACGGCAGCGCCGTACCTCTCCGCGTCCTCCGGTCGCAGCCGCAGCTCCTGGAACTCCGAGATGTCCGCACCAGCGGAGAACGGCCCGCCAGGGGTGCCGCGCAGGACGACCACGTCGACGTCGTCGTCGGCGCCGAGCTCCGGCAGCACCTGCGCGAAGCCCTCCCACATCGCGAAGGAGATCGCGTTGTGCTTGTCGGGTCGGTGCAGCTCGACGGTCGCCACGGTGCCCTCGCGCGTCACGCGCAGTCCCTCGATCACACCCCCATCCTGCAGGATGGCCCCATGTGCGCCCGACTCCGCCGCCTGGTGCTGCCCACCACGGCCCAGGTGGCGGCCGGCCTCGCCGAGCTGGTGCCCGACGCCGACAGCGACGACGGGTGGTGGCTCTCGGTCGACGGGGTGCCGCAGAGCTTCGTCGACGTCGGCGACCCGACGCACCTGGAGTTCGAGTACGTCCGGATGATCGGCGACGTCGTCGACGTCCTGCCGCCCGGCCCGCTCGCCGCCGTGCACCTCGGCGGTGGCGGGTGCACCCTGCCGCGCTACGTCGCAGCGACCCGCCCGGGCTCGCGCCAGCTGGTCCTGGAGTACGACGAAAGGCTCGCGGCGCTGGTGCGCGAGCAGCTGGGCTGTGACGGCTTCAAGCTGCGGGTCGCGGAGGCGCGGGAAGGGCTCGCGGCGCTGCGGCCCGGTGAGGCCGACCTCGTCATCGGCGACGTCTTCGCGGGGGCGTCCCTGCCGGTGACGCTGACGTCGGTGGAGTTCGTGCGCGAGGTCCGGGCGGTCCTCACTGACGACGGCTGCTACGTCGTCAACCTCGCCGACGGCTTCGGCCTGGCCTTCTCGAAGGGGCAGGTCGCCACCTTGCAGGAGGTCTTCCCGCACGTCGTCGTGCTGGCCGAGCCGGGGGTGCTGCGCGGCCGCCGCTTCGGCAACGTCGTCGTCGCGGCCTCCGGCGTACCGCTGGACATCCTGGCCCTGCGGCGGCGCTCGGCGCGCGCGATCGGGACGGCCCGGGTGCTCGCCGACGACGACGTGGTGTCCTTCCGCGGCGGGGCGCGCGTGGTCACCGACGCGACCGCCGGCCCGACCCCGGTCCCGCCGCCCGAGGTCTTCGTCCGGTGACCGCTCCCTCACAGACCACCGTGCTCGTGGTCCACCACACCCCCTCGCCCGCGTGCCAGGCCCTGCTCGAGGCCGCGCTATCGGGACTGGCGCAGGTCGACGGGGTGACCGTGGTCGTGCGTGCCGCCCTGACCGCCTCGCCGGTCGACCTGCTGTCCGCGGACGGCATCGTCCTCGGGACACCCGCCAACCTCGGCTACATGTCGGGCGCGTTGAAGCACTTCTTCGACAACGCCTACTACCCGACGCTGCTCGAGAAGGTCGGCCTGCCCTACGCGCTGTGGGTGCACGGGCAGAACGACACGACCGGTGCGGTCCGGTCGGTGGCGACCGCGACGACCGGGCTGCGGTGGCGGTCGGTCGCGGCCCCGGTCACGGTCACGGGAGAGCCGTCGCCCGACGACCTCGCCGCCGTGTCCGACGCGGCCGCCACCGTCGGTGCCCACGCCGCCGGCCTGCTCTGACCCCGGCCCGTCCCGGTCTGCGCGCGCCACGCCGTGATCATCAGGCGGTCTGCACGCGACACGCCGACGCGTCCTGTGCAGACCACCTGACGATCAACGGGGCAGCATGGCCCGATGCACCTCGGGACAGGACGTGTCTTTTCCACGATCGGCGGATCGATCCTGGTCGGCACCGGAACCGCCAAGGTCATCGAGGAAGCAACGGCCTCCGACCCCGCGGTCAGCGGCGGCTTCTTCGCGGGGCTCGGGATCGGGCTCGTGCTGTGCGCGTTCCTCAAGCCCTACCCGGACGACACCTTCTACGGCTCGCCCCAGGACGACTGAGCGCCTATTACATGATCGACAGCACATCTGCACGAGGGTGGCTGCCCGCGCACGCTCACTCCGGTCACCGTCTCCGTGCAGATGTGCTGTTGATCTTCGTCAGGAAGCGCGCGGAATCCCGGTGACGGCGCAGGACCCCCGTGGCAGGCTCCGGCGGTGACTGCTGCATGACCGCCGAGCTGGACCCACTCGCGGTCAGCGAGGTCCGGACGCGGCTGCTGCGGCAGCGGGAGTTCGGGCTGCTGTTCTGGGGCCAGGCGGTCTCGTCCTTCGGTGACCGGCTCGTGATGGTCGCGATGCCGTTCGCGGTGCTGAGCATCCCGGGCGCGGACCTGTCCGACGTCGGGCTGGTGCTCGGCGCGACGACGCTGTCGCTCGCGGTCTTCGTGCTCGTCGGCGGTGTCGTCGCAGACCGGATCCCGCGCCAGCTGACGATGCTCGGCAGCGATGTCGTGCGCGCCGCGGCACAGGGCGTCACGGCGTACCTCCTGCTCACCGACCGCGCGACGGTGCTCTCGCTGGTGGTGCTCCAGTCGGTCTACGGCGCCGCCGAGGCGTTCTTCCGCCCGGCCGCCCTCGGGCTGGTGCCGCAGGTGGTGCAGAAGCTCGACATCCAGCCGGCCCAGGCGCTGCTCGCGCTGTCGAGCAACATCGCGCTGCTCACCGGTCCGGTCGCAGCCGGTCTGCTGGTGGCGGGCGTCGGGGCCGGCGGCGCGATCGCCGTCGACGCGCTGACCTTCCTCGTGTCGGCCGCGACGCTGGTGCGGATGCGCCCGACGCCGGGCGAGCGCGCGCAGGGCGGGTCGTTCGTGAAGGACCTCGCAGGCGGGTGGCGCGAGGTCGCCAGCCGCTCGTGGGTGTGGCCCATCCTGCTGGCCTTCTCGGCGTACCACGCCCTGGTCCTGCCGGCGCTGTTCGTCCTCGGCCCGCTCTACGCCGAGACCGACCGCGGGGGCGCGACGTCGTGGGGGGTCATCAGCGCCGGCTTCGGGATCGGGTCGCTGGTCGGCTCGCTCGTCGCGCTGCGAGTGCGCGTCGACCGCACCGGCCTGGTGATCGGCGCGGCGCTCGCCGTGTCGTGCAGCCAGGCGGTCATCGTCGTCCTGCCGATCCCGACCCTCGCAGTCGCGGCGCTCGAGGCCGTCACCGGGGTCACGGTCGCGCTGTGCTTCACGCTGTGGGAGACCGCGCTCAACCTGCGCATCCCCGCCGGCGCTCAGTCCCGGGTCAGCTCCTTCGACCACCTCGCGTCGCTGACGTTGATGCCGATCGGCTACGTCGTGATCGGTCCGGTCGCCGAGGCCCTCGGGACCCAGCGGACCGCCCTGCTCGCGACGATGGTCGCCGCCACGGTCTGCGTCGCGATCATCCTCGTCCCGGGTGTTCGACGGCTGCGAGTGGGGTAGACGTCGCTCAGCACACCCCTACAGAGGAGGACCCCGTGATCGGCTTCATCATCACCATGCTCATCGTCGGCGCGATCGCTGGCTTCCTCGCCCGCGCTCTCGTCCCCGGCCGCGACCCGATGTCCATCCCGATGACGATCGGCCTCGGCATCGTCGGAAGCTTCGTCGGAGGCTTCCTCGGCTACCTGCTGTTCGGCAAGGACGGCAACGAGGGCGTCCTGCAGCCCAGCGGCATCATCGGCAGCATCGTCGGCGCCATCATCGCGCTGCTCGTCTACCGCGCCACCGTCGGCAAGGAGAAGTACGCCGTCCGGTAGCCCACAGCAACCCCCCGCGACCCGGCCGTCTCCCCCTGTGGACGGCCGGGTCGCTGCTGTCGGAGGTACGACGGACGCTCCCGTCCATGACCGCTTCGCCGACCTCCCGCCCCCTCCGACAGCCGATCCTCGCCCGCGCCGTGCGCGCGCTGCTGCGCAGTGACCGCGTTGGGGACCGCAACCCCGACCCCGACACCGAGCGGGCCGTGCTCACCGAGCCGGTGCTGCGCCGGCGACGGATCACCGGCTACGCGATGTTCCAGCGGGCCCGCTACGACTACGAGGGCTGCCGGGACCCCGACGACGACTGAGTAGCCCTGCGACCGCCGGGACCACCAACCGCCGGCCGTCCGTCCGTCCGTCGCGGATGTGGCGATCACCGATGGCAGGCGGAGCGTGCGTGATCGCCACAACTCCCGCGCCTCCACCGTGTGTCCCGGGATGTCACGCGACTGTCCCGGATGTGGCGATCACCGACGGCAGGCCGAGCGTGCGTGATCGCCACATCCCGCGGGGGCGTGCGGGGGCGTGCGGAGGAGGGGCGGGCGGGCGCGGGGCGGGCGCGGGGCGGTC